>DATEDO010000163.1:0-5918 GCA_035281625.1 Candidatus Methylomirabilota bacterium | reverse complement strand
TGCACGGGCTGGCGCGGGGCGGCTGCCGCGTGGCGCTGGCCCTGGCGCCGCGCGCGGGGCGGTGACGCCGTGGGCGATCACCTGATCGTCATCCCCGTCCTGAACGAAGTCGCCACCATCGGCGAGCTGGTGACGCGGGCGCGCCGCTACGGCGGCGTGATCGTGGTGGACGACGGCTCCTCGGACGCGAGCGGCGCCGCCGCGGCGGCGGCGGGGGCCGACGTGCTGCGCCTCCCGCGTCAGCGGGGGAAGGGCGCGGCGCTGCGGCAGGGCTTCGAGGCCGCGCTCGCCCGAGGCGCCGAGCGCGTGGTCACCCTGGACGGTGACGGGCAGCACGACCCCGACGAGATCCCGCGTCTGCTCGAGGCGGCCGGCGGAGCGCCCACCGCGCTGGTGATCGGCGGCCGACTGGGCACCGGGGCCGTGGAGGATCCCCGCGAGCCTGGCTATCGAGTCATTCCCTCCGATCGGCTCAACGCCATGCGAGTGGCCGGCTTCTTCATCGACTGGCTCACCGGCTACGCCGTCCGCGACACCCAGTCCGGCTTCCGGGTGTATCCGCTCGCGCTCCTCGCGACGGCGCCGCCCCGCCGCGGCGGCTTCGTGCTCGAGACGGAGATGCTGGTCCGGGCCGCGGCCGTCGGGGTGCCTCTGGTGGAGACGCCGATCACCGCCGTCCATCACCGCGAGCGGCGGAGCCGCTTCCGGCCGCTACGGGACGGGCTGGCGGTGGGCCTCTATCTCGCCGGCCACGGGCTGCGGCGGTGGGGCCGCGACCTCTGGCTGGTGGTGTGGCGCCTCATCTCCGTGATGCGCGCGGAGCGTCGCGTGCCGCGACACCGAGAAGCGGCCGCCGCGACCGCCGGACATCGCGACAGTCCGAGCGCCTTCATGCTCGCGCTCGGCGCCTTCGTGGTCACGCGCACCGCCGACAGCTGGCAGCGCTGGTGGCGCGACCCGCGCGCCGTGCAGATGCGCGAGGCCGCGCTCGCCACCGTCGCGCTTCCGCTGCTGGTCGCGCTCGCGCTGGCCCAGGCCGCGCTGGGGCGGTTCGGGATCGATGCCCTCACGCCGTTCGTCCGGCGCGTGTACGCCCAGGATCGCCTGGCGCGCGCCCTCCGCCCCGCGGAATGATCTCGCCCCACGCGACTCCCGCGGACGGGGGGAGAGCGGGGGCCATTCCCGGGCCGCCGCTGACGGCGGACGTCGTGGTCATTGGCGGCGGGCCGGGCGGGTCCACGACGGCGACGTGCCTGGCGCAGGGTGGCCTCCGCGTCACCCTGGTGGAGCGGGAGGCCTTTCCCCGCTTTCACATCGGCGAGTCGCTCCTGCCCGCCAACATCCCGCTGCTCGAGCGCCTGGGCGCTCTCGACCGCGTGAAGACTGCCGGCTTCATCACCAAGTACGGCGCCTACATCCACGATCAGGAGTCGGATCTCAGCTACACGTTCACCTTCCGCGACGGTAAGCCCTGGCCGCCCTGGGCCTACGAGGTGCCGCGGGCCGACTTCGACCGCGTGCTCCTCGAGCATGCCGCGGCGCAGCCCGGGGTCACCGTGCTGCAGCCCGCCAGCGTGGAGAAGGTCGAGTTCGACGCCGACGGCGTCACGGTGGCGGTCGCCCGCGCCGACGGCGCCCGAGCGCTGCGCGCGCGCTTCCTCGTGGACGCGAGCGGCCGCGACGGCTTCCTCGCCTCTCGCCAGGGCCGGCGCGAGCGCATCCCCGGGCTCGGCAAGGTGGCTCTCTTCGCGCACTTCCGCGGCGCACGCCGCTGGCCCGGCCGCGAGGAGGGGAACATCCGTCTCTACGTGTTCGAGGACGGCTGGTTCTGGTACATCCCCTTTGCCGGGGAGGTGACCAGCGTGGGCTGCGTGCTCCACGGCCGCGTGGTGTCGGCCCGCGGCGGCGGCGTCGAGGCTCTCTACGCGCAGATGATCGAGCGCTGCCGCGCCGTGGCCGAGAACCTCGAGGGGGCGGAGCGCGTCACCCCCGTGCACAGCGCGGCCAACTTCTCCTATCAGGCGGAGCCCGTGGTGGGGGACCGCTTCCTCTGCGTGGGCGACTCGGTGGTGTTCATCGATCCCATCTTCTCCACCGGGGTGTTCGTGGCCATGCAGTCGGCGGAGCTGGCCGCCACCGAGATCCTGCGCGCTTTCCGCGAGGATCGCTTTCACGCGCGCCGCTTCGGCGCCTATGTCCGTCACGTGCGGCGCGGGCTCAAGCCGTTCACGCGATTCATCAACCGCTACTACGAGCCGGCCTTCCTGGAGGTGCTGCTCCGGCCGCGGGAAAGCTACGGCATCCTGGACAGCGTGACCGGCCTCCTCGCCGGCGGCGCCTTCATCCGGATGCCATTCCGGATGCGCCTGTCGCTCCTCGTCTTCTCCTTCGCGGTGTGGGTCAACACCTGGCGCCGGCGCTACCTCGGCCTCCCGGTCGAATCCCGCCTCACGTGGTAATGCGGGACACTTCAAACATGCGAAGCCACCTTACGGACGTCCTGATCGTCGGCGGCGGGCCCGGCGGGTCCACCACGGCGACCTTCCTGGCCCGCGCCGGGCTCGACGTGACGGTGGTGGAGCGCGAGCCGTTCCCGCGCTTCAAGGTGGGCGAGTCGCTGGTGCCGAACTGCATGCCCATCCTCGAGCGGCTGGGCGTGCTCGACAAGGTGAAGGCCCACGGCTTCCTCGACAAGTTCGGCGTGACCTTCCACGACCAGGAGCTGGAGCGCGAGGCCACGTTCACCTTCCGCGAGGGGCGCCCGTGGCCCCACTTCACCTACGACGTGCATCGCGCGGAGTTCGACCAGGTCCTCCTCGATCACGCGGTGATGGGGGGCGCGCGGCTCCTGCAGCCGGCCACCGTGGAGAAGGTGACGTTCGACGCGGACGGCGTCAGCGCTCGCGTGAGCGACACGGACGGCGAGCGGACGCTGCGCGCCCGCTTCCTCGTGGACGCCAGCGGGCGCGACGGCTTCCTGGCCTCCCGCCAGGGCCGGCGCGAGCCCATGCCCGGCCTCGGCAAGGTGGCGATCTTCGCCTACTTCCAGGGCGCGCGGCGCTGGCCGGGGCGGGAAGAGGGCAATGTCCGCATCTACATCTTCCCCGACGGGTGGTTCTGGTACATCCCGCTCGCTCGCGACGAGACCAGCGTCGGCTGCGTGCTCCACTCGCGGGTGGTGAAGGCCCGCGAGGGCACGCCCGAGGAGCTGTTCCGCGCCATGGTGGAGCGCTGCGAGCGCGTGCGCGACAACCTCGCGGGCGCCCGGCAGGTCACCCCCATGTACACCGCGGCCAACTTCGCCTATGCGGTGGAGCCCATCGTGGGCGACCGCTTCCTCTGCGTGGGCGACGCGGTGGCCTTCGTGGACCCGATCTTCTCCGCGGGGGTGTTCCTCGCCATGGCGGAAGGGGAGATGGCGGCGAAGGAGATCGTGGAGGCCTTCCGCGCCGGGCGCTTCGAGGCGCGGCGCTTCGGAGGCTATGCGCGGCGCGTGCGCCACGGCATGCGGCCCTTCACGCGGTTCATCACCCAGTTCTACGACCGCCAGTTCCTCGAGATCTTCATGAACCCGCGCGACACCTTCGGCCTGATCGACGCCGTGACCTTCGTCCTCGCCGGCGGCGCCTTCCATCGCGTCCCTCCGAAGATGCGGTTCCTCATCGGGCTCTTCTGGACCATCGTGCGCATCAATCGCCGCATCCGGCGGCGGCAGGGGCGAGCCGAGTCGCGCCTCGAGTACTAGACGGCCCATGCGCCGCCTGTTCCCGCGTGGCTACGGCTTCACCGTGCTCGGCATCGCGGTGGGCATGGCCGGGCTGGTCGCTCTCGGTGCCATGGCCGAGCGCATCGGCCGCTTCATCGAGGGCGGCGACCGCTTCGTGCTGGGGCAGATCTCGGTGGCCGGCGAGGGCATGGGCATGGGCGCGGGCTTCACCGCCGGCGGCCTCCTGCCCGCCGCGCGCATCGCCGAGATCGCGAAGGTGCCCGGCGTGGCCGAGGTCCAGCCTCAGGTCATGCTGCCCATCAGCACCAGCACGTCGCACTTCCTGACCGTGACCCAGGAGCTACTCGTGGGCATGGACCCCGGCGTGCCCCAGGCCAACCGGCACTATCGCACCCTGCCGCTCCGCGCGGGCCGGGCCCTCGCGGCCGGTGACCGCGGCGTGGCGGTGCTGGGGACCGACTTCGCCGCCTCGCGGAAGCTCGACGTGGGGAGCGAGCTGGCGGTGGGCGCCCTACGGCTCAAGGTGGTGGGCATTCTCGACAAGACCCTCACCGCGCCCGACCGCTTCGCGCTGGTGCCGATCGAGGACGCCCGCGACGCCTGGCTCCGGCGTGATCCCATGCTGTTCCGCGTGTTCGGGGGCGGCGGGCTCACGCGCGCGGATCTGAACTCCGGGGCCGCGGTGGCCTGGCAGGACGGCGTGGATCCGGACGCGCTGGCGCGGCGGATCCAGGCCACGGTGCCGGGGATCAACGTCACCGTGCCGGGGGAGCTGTCGAAGCTCCTCCGGTCCTCCACCGCCTTCTTCTCCGCGCTGCTCGTGGGAATCGGCACCCTCGCCCTGGTGATCGGCGGCCTCTCCCTCGCGAACACGGTGACCGCCGCGGTGTTCGAGCGCATCCGCGACTTCGGGGTGAAGCGCGCGCTGGGCGCGACCGATCTCCAGCTCCTCCGGGAAGTCCTGGGCGAGGCCCTGGGCGTGAGCCTCTGGGGCGTGGGCATCGGCGTCGTGCTGGCGCTCGCCATCGGCTTCGTGGTGGACTGGCGAACGCTTCGGGAAGGACAGCAGCTCTTCTTCTTCTCGCCCCGCCTGCTCGGCTTCACCTTCGTGTTCGCTCTGCTCCTGGGCGGGCTGGCCGCCGTGTACGCCACCCTTCGCATCACCCGGCTCTCTCCCGCCGAGGCCATTCGCCGGGGGGCGTGAGTGCTCGTCCGCGCCCTCGGTCTCGGCAAGACGTACCCCGGCGTGGACGGCGCGCCGCCGGTGCGGGTGCTGGACCGCGTGGACCTCGAGGCGCGGCCGGGCCGGGTGCTGGCGGTGATCGGCGAGTCCGGCTCCGGCAAATCCACGCTCTTGAGCCTGCTCGGCCTGCTCGAGCCCGCGGACGCGGGCGAGATCTGGTTCGACGACGAGCGGGTGAGCCATCTGGGGCGGCGGGCCCAGTGCCGCGTGCGGGGCACGCGCATCGGCTACGTGTTCCAGTCCTTCCTGCTCCTCGCCGGCCTGACCGCCCTCGACAACGTGCTGCTCGCCGCCCGCTACGTGGGCCGCGAGCGGCGCGAGGCCGAGCGGGAGGCGCTGGCGCTCATGGAGCGGCTCGGCGTGCTCCACCGCCGGGGGCACTATCCCGCGCAGCTCTCGGGCGGCGAGCAGCAGCGCGTGGCCTACTGCCGGGCCGTGCTGAACCGGCCGCCCCTGGTTCTCGCCGACGAGCCCACCGGCAATCTGGACGACAGCCACGCTCGCGTGATCCTGGACGAGCTGCGCGCCGAGGCCCGCGAGCGCGGCGCCGCGGTGGTGCTGGTCACCCATCGCCCCGACGCCGCCGCGGACGCGGACCATTGCCTGCGGCTGACCGCGGGCGCCATCAGCTCCACCGCGCGCTAGGCGGGTGGACGGCGCGTGCCCGTGACGGCGTTCGCAACGCGTGGCGCCGCCGCGGTCGCGCTCGCCGCGGCCCTCGGCGCGCTCGTGCTTCTCCTGCCCGGGCTCGGTCGCGTTCCGTTCGACGATCCCGGCGAGGGCCAGCACGCGGCGATCGCGTACGAGGCCTGGCGGTCCGGCGACTTCGTGACGCTCCGCCTGAACGGCGTCCGCTACTTCGACAAGCCGCCGCTGCTCTACCTCCTGGAGGCGGCCGCGTTCTCGATGACGGGGCTCTCCGAGCGCGCGGCACGGCTCGCCCCGGTG
>DATEDO010000162.1:0-45936 GCA_035281625.1 Candidatus Methylomirabilota bacterium | reverse complement strand
CGCCGCCGCCGCCCGCGGCAGCGGCCCCGCGGCCGCCGGTCGCGCCCAAGGATCCAGAAGCGGGTCCGGCGTTGACGCCGATCCCCTACGAGGCCAAGGGCCGCCGCGATCCGTTTGCGCCGCTCGTGCTCGCCTCGGGCAGCAAGGGGCTCACCATCGGCTCGGCCAAGCTGGTGGGCGTCATCCAGGGTCGCACCTCGCCGCTGGCGCTGGTCGAGACCTCCGAGGGCATCGGTTACATCCTGAAGGCTGGAGACACGCTCGGGGACGGCCGCGTCACCGAGATCGGCGTGGACTTTGTGAGCTTTGCCGTGACGCCCAAGCCCGGCGAGACGGGCGGCTCGGTGACGCTCAGACTCAGAACCGATTAAGGGGGGTGGGACGATGAAAGGCAAAGTAACCACACTCGCGATTGCCGCGACGATGCTGCTGGGGCTGGCGCTGCCTGCGGTGAGCCAGACTCCGATGCAGCTCAAGGACGTCCAGGTCGAGAGCCAGTCGGACGGCGTGACGGTGAAGATCGCCACCACCGGCACCCCGAGCTACTCGGCCTCGCTCATCGACACCCCCAACCGTCTCGTCATCGACGTCACCGGCGCGGCCTACGCGTGGGACAAGACGCGGATGAATCCCGACATGCCGCCCATCAAGGAGATTCGCGGCAGCCAGTGGAAGGTCGGGACCGCACGCGTGGTCGTGGAGCTGACCCGCAAGGTCGGCTACCGTATCGAGCAAGGACCCGACGGCCTCACCGTCATCTTGGAGCCCTCCTCGACGGCCTCGACGAGCGACCTCGTGAAGCCCGACGCGCCCAAGGCCGCGCCCAAGAAGGCGGAGGTCGCCAAGACGGAGCCGAAGGCGGAGATGGCCAAGACGGACGCGGTCAAGACCGACGCCGCCGTCAAGCCCGAGCCCGTCCGCAAGGACATCGCGCGCGTCGAGACCCCCAAGGCTCCGGAGCCGGCCAGGCTGGACGCGCCCAAGCCCGTCGCCAAGCTGGAAACCACCAAGGCCGACGCCCCGAAGGCCGAGCCGGTGAAGAAGGCGGAGCCGGTCAAGGTCGACCCCGTCAGGGCCGAGGCGCCCAAGCCCGTGGTGAAGGCGGAAGGGCCGAAGGTGGAGGCCCCGAAGTTCGACGCGCCCAAGGCCGAGGCCCCCAAGGTCGAGACGAAGGTCGAGGCGCCCAAGCTCGCCCCGAAGGTCGAGGTCGCGAAAGCGGAAGCCGCCCCCGAGGTGGTGCCTCAGCCCGCCGTCATCGCCCAGGCCACCACGACTCCGGCCAACGGCGGGCGGCTGCTCTCGATGGACTTCAAGGACGCCGACGTCGTGAACCTCCTGCGCATCCTCGCCGCCGAGAGCGGGCGGAACATCGTGGCCGGCGAAGACGTGAAGGGCAAGGTGTCCATCTCGCTCCGCAACGTCACGTGGGAGCAAGCCCTCGACACCATCCTCGAGGTGAAGGGGCTGCAGAAGGTCGAAAAGGGCAACGTGATCCGTATCGTCTCGACCGAGCAGCTCACCAAGGAGCGTGAGGCCGAGGCGCGCGTCAACGAGGCCAAGCTCAAGGCCGAGATCGACACGCGGACCAAGCTGGCCGAGGCGCAGATCAAGGAGCAGGATCTCGCCGCCAAGAAGATCGCTAACGAGGCGGCGGCGGAGGAGGCGCGTCAGCGCGGGCCGCTCCGCGAGGAGACCGTCCGCCTGTCCTACGCCAATCCGGAGGAAGTGGCCCAGACCCTCCAGGGCATCCTGGGTATTCCACCCGAGGGCACGCAGCCGGTGTCCGGGACCATTCCGAGCGTGCCGCCGGTGATCTCGAGCACGGGTCCGAACCTCGCCCTGCCCAATCAGCCGCCGTTCTCGGCGCTCTATGGGCCGGGCGCCCCCCCGGCGCCGGTGGTGTCGATAAGCCAGGACGTGCTCGCCAAGGGCATCACGATCCGGGCGCACAAGCCGACGAACACCATCTTCATCCGCCACTACCAGGCCGACCTGGAGCGGATCAAGAAGCTCATCCGCGAGCAGCTTGACATCCCGCTACCCCAGGTGAAAATCGAAGCGCGAATGGAGATTCTCGATCGCGAGTCGCTGGAGGCCATCGGCGTGCAGTGGGGCGGCGCCACCGCCGGCAACACCGGCAAGGCCACGCTCGTGGGGCAGGGCTTCCAGTCCGCGCCCAGCGCCATTCCCGGCATGACCCTGCCCGCGGTGGGCGGCGTGCTCCAGCCGGACGGCTCCACCGTCGTGACCAGCCCGACCGCCGTGCAGGGCATGCGGACCCGGAACAACAACTTCATCCTGAACCGGCTCCTGCCCATCGACTCGACCACCGGCCTGCCCATCGGCGGGAACCTGGTCAACATCCCGTTCCAGAGCCTGCCCAACGCGGGGCGCTTCACGCCCGCGGGTGGCATCGCCTTCGGCATCGTGGGCACCAACTTCAACATCAACCTGGCCCTCCAGGCGCTGGAGAATCAGGGCAAGACTCGGACGCTCGCGCGTCCCGAGATCGTGACCGTGGAAAACGCGAAGGCCGAGGTCTCCCTCGGTGAGGAAGTCCCCTACGCGACGGTCAGCTCGGCGGGGACGCAGATCCAGTTCAAGGAGGCGGTGCTCAAGCTGAGCGTCACTCCCACGGTGACGCGGGAGCGGGTCGGCACCGAGGACGTCACCAAGATCAAGATGGTGGTGCTGGTGGAGAACAACTCCCGCGGCGAGAACCTCACTCCCGCCGCGGGTGTGAGCGTGCCGATCATCGTCAAGCGCAAGGCCGAGACCCAGGTGCTGGTCCGCGAGGGCGAGCGCCTCGTCATCGGCGGCGTGACGAACTCCCTGCAGCAGAACACGGTGCGAAAGGTGCCCATCTTCGGGGACATCCCCGTCCTGGGTTGGCTGTTCAAGGCGAAGGAAAACTTCGAGAACGGGCGCGAGATGGTCGTCTTCGTCACGCCCTCGCTGGTCAGGACCGACACGCTCACGTCTCGGTCTGCCGCCAGCAAGTAGCAGGGGGCGGTGAGCGGGGCGTTCAGGTTCCTCACCGCGGGCGAATCCCACGGTGAGGGCCTGACCGCCATCATCGAGGGCCTCCCCGCCGGCCTGCCCCTCACCGAGGCGGACATCGACGCCGACCTCGCGCGCCGCCAGCGGGGTTACGGGCGCGGCGGCCGGATGAAGATCGAGCGCGATCACGCCCACATCTCCTCGGGCGTGCGCTGGGGGATGACGCTGGGCAGTCCCCTCACCCTCAGCATCCAGAACCGCGACTGGGAAAACTGGAAGGACACCATGGCCGTCGGCGATCCGCCGGCGGGCACTTCGGCCAAGGCGGTCACCCGGCCCCGTCCCGGCCACGCGGACCTCGCCGGCGCCATGAAGTACGGCCATCGGGACATCCGCAATGTGCTCGAGCGGTCCAGCGCCCGGGAGACCACCGCGCGCGTCGCGGTGGCCGGCGTGGCCAAGCGGCTCCTCCGCGAGTTCGGCATCACCATCCTGAGCCACGTCACCGAGATCGGCGGCGTGCGTATCGGGCCCCTGGCCCTGCCCTGGGACGAGATCGCCCGCCGGGCCGAGGAGAGCGAGGTGCGCTGCGCCGACCCGGAGGCCGAGCGCGCCATGATCGAGGCCATCGACGTCGCCAAGGGGAAGGGCGACACCCTGGGCGGGGTGTTCGAGGTGGTGGCCCTGGGCTGCCCCGTGGGGCTCGGCTCGTACGTCCACTGGGACCGCAAGCTCGACGGGCGGCTGGCCCAGGCCTTCTGCTCCATCCACGCCATCAAGGGCGCCGAGGTGGGCATGGGCTTCGAGGCCGCGCGCCGGCCGGGCTCCGAGGTGCACGACGAGATCCTCCTCGACCCCGCGGGCGGCTTCACCCGCGGCACCAACAGCGCAGGCGGCCTCGAGGGCGGGGTGACCAATGGCCAGCCCGTGGTGGTGCGCGCCGCCATGAAGCCGATCTCGACGCTCCGCCGACCTCTTCGTTCCGTCGATGTGGAGACCAAGTCGGCCGTGGAGGCGGTGGTGGAGCGCAGCGACGTCTGCGCCGTCCCCGCCGCCGGCGTGGTGGGCGAGGCCATGATGGCCCTCGTGCTCGCCGAGGCCTTCCTGGCGAAGTTCGGGGGCGACAGCCTCGACGAGATCCGCCGCAACTACGGGGCGTATCGGGACTACCTGAAGAGCTGGTGACGCGGCCCGCCTGACCGGGCCCGACCGGGTACACTCGAGCCATGCACGACATACCGGTGCGCCTCGGCACACGCTCCTACCGCATTCTCGTCGCCCCTGGCGCGCTTTCGCGCGTGGGCGCCGAGTTGGCCACGCTTCGCGTGGGCCTCAAGGCGGCGCTCTTCTCCGATCCCGGCATCCTGGCCCGCCACGGCAAGACGGTGCGCGAGAGCCTGGAGGCCGCCGGGTTCGAGGTCACGGTGGTGGAGCTCCCCGAGGGCGAGAGCGCCAAGACCGTGGCAGTGGCGGAGCGCGGATGGGATGCGCTCGTGAACGCCGGGCTCGACCGCGGATCCACGGTGCTGGCGCTGGGCGGGGGCGCGGTGGGGGACCTGGCCGGCTTCGTCGCCGCCACGTACATGCGCGGCGTGAACTTCGTGCAGCTCCCGACCACCCTGCTCGCCCAGGTGGACGCGTCGATCGGGGGCAAGACGGCCGTCGACCATCCCAAGGGCAAGAACATGATCGGCGCCTTCCATCAGCCGCGGCTCGTGCTGGTGGACACGTCGGTGCTGGCCACGCTGCCCGAGCGCGAGTACCGTTCCGGTCTCGCGGAGGTGATCAAGCACGGCATCGTGTTGGACGCCGCCTACTTCGCCGAGCTGGAGGCCAGCCGCGCGGCCCTGCTCGCTCGCGAGATCGACACCGTCACCCGCGCGGTGGCGGGCTCCTGCCGCCTCAAGGCCCATGTGGTCGAGCGCGACGAGCAGGAGGCGGAGCTGCGCGCGGTGCTGAACTACGGGCACACCATCGGCCACGCCATGGAGGCGGTCACCGGCTTCGGCCGGTGGACGCACGGCGAGGCGGTGTCGCTCGGCATCGTGGCCGAGGCCCGGCTCGCCGAGCGCCTCGGGCTGGCCAGTGGAGCGACCACGCGGCGCCAGGTCGAGCTCCTCCAGGCGGTGGGCCTGCCCGTGAAGGGCTCGGGCGCCGCCCCCGCGGCGGTGCTGGAGGCGCTCGGCCGTGACAAGAAGTCCCGCAGCGGCCGCGTCCCCTTCGTGCTCGCGCCGGAGATCGGCCGCTTCAAGCTCGTCTTCGACGTTCCTCGCGAGCTGATCCTGGACACCCTCCAGGAGCTCGGGTGAGCAAGCCCGGATTCGGGCGCTCGCGGCCCGGATCGCTCGCGTCACTCGCCGCGAGCCTGGGGCTCGCGCGGTGGATCCCCCTCGCCATCGGGGTCGTGAGCGTGCTCGCGTTCCTGCCCGCCCTCGGGGGCGAGTTCCTCGACTGGGACGACCGGGAGAACTTCCTCCACAACCCCCACTATCGCGGCCTCGGCCCGGCGCAGCTCCACTGGATGCTGACGACCGGGCTCATGGGCCACTGGATGCCCCTGACCTGGCTCACCCTCGCCCTGGACTGGAGCCTGTGGGGCATGAACCCCGTCGGTTATCACCTGACCTCGCTCGTCCTCCACGGTGTGGCCGCGGCGCTCCTCTATCTCGTCGCCCGACGGCTCCTCGCCGCCGCGCGCCCCCGTGATCCCGAGAGCATCCGCATCCTGGGCGCAGCGCTCGCCGCGCTTCTCTTCGCGCTGCATCCCCTGCGCGTGGAGTCCGTGGCGTGGATCACCGAGCGGCGCGACGTGCTCTCGGCCGTCTTCTTCGTTGGGGCGATCCTTGCCTATCTCGGGCGCTGGCGCTCGGATGGGACGCCGGCGCCGCACGCGCAGCGCCACTACCTCGGCGCGCTGGCGCTGTTCGTCGCCGCGCTCGCCTCCAAGTCGATGACGGTGACGCTGCCTGCGGTTCTCCTGATCCTGGACGTGTACCCGCTGCGCCGGCTCGGGCCGGCCGCGGGAGGCTGGTGGCGAGGCCCCGCGCGGCGCGTCTGGCTGGAGAAGGCGCCCTTCGTCGCCCTCGGGGCCGCCGCGGCGATCGTCGCCATCGTCGTCAGCCGCGCCGTCGGCAATCTCACGTCCCTCGAACGGATGGGCGTCGCCGAGCGCCTCGCCATCTCGGCCTACTCCCTGGCCTTCTACCTCTGGAAAACCGTCCTCCCCGTCGGGCTCTCACCGATGTACGAGCTGCCCTACCCGCTGCAGGTCTGGCGGTGGAGCTTCGTCCTCGCGGGAATACTTGTCGTGGCCATCACCGTGGGGACCCTGGCGACGGCGCGGCGCCGGCCCGCGCTCCTGGCCGCCTGGGGCGCCTACGTGGTGATGGCCCTGCCGGTGGCGGGACTCGTCCAGAACGGGTTTCAGATCGCCGCCGACCGCTACACCTATCTGCCGTGCCTCCCCTGGGCGCTCCTGGCGGGCTGGGGCATGGCGCGCCTGGGCCGGGGAGCGGGCGCCACCGCGCGCGCGGTGCCGGCCAGCGCCGCCGCGGCGCTCCTGCTGCTCGCCGCCCTGTCCTGGCAGCAGAGCCGGGTATGGCACGACTCGGAAGCCCTTTGGCGCCGCGTGCTCGCGGTGGGCCCGTCGTCGGTGGCTCACTCGAACCTTGGCCTGGTGCTGGCGCGAGCGGGCGATACCCGGGGCGCCATCCCGCACTACGAGGAGGCCATTCGCCTGCGCCCGACCTATGCCGAGGCCTGGAGCAATCTCGGTATTGCCCAGGCCCAGCGGGGCGATCTCGCCGGCGCCACCGCGAGCCTCCAGGAAGCGGTGCGGCTGCAGCCCGGCTACTCGGCGGCCTGGAGCAATCTCGGCATGGTCCGGGCGCGGCGCGGCCAGACCGGTGAGGCCGTCGCGGCCTATCGCGAGGCCCTTCGGCTGGAGCCCGGCAACGCCGACGCCCACGGGAACCTCGGCGCCACCCTGGACGGGCAGGGCGCGGGAACCGAGGCCCTGCGCCACTTGCAGGAAGCGGCACGGCTCCGCCCGGCGTCCGCGGACGCGCAGAGCAACCTGGGGATCTACTTCGCCCGGCGCGGGGACGTGGCCGCCGCCACCCGGTACTTCGAGGAGGCGCTGCGGCTGCGGCCGGACTCGGCGGAGGCGCACAACAATCTGGGTCTCGCGCTCGCCCAGCAGGGGCGCGTCGACGTGGCGGCGGCTCACTTCAGCGAGGCGGTACGCCTGCGGCCGGGCTATGTGGACGCGCAGCGCAACCTGGCGCACGCCCAGGCCCTCCTTCGCGGCCGCTAGAGGGCCGCCCGTTGACGGACCCCCAGGCCCCCGCGTATAAAAGGAGTCGCCATGGTTCAGCCGGTTCCTCGGGCCGGCTCCGGTGTGGCGGCCGAGGACGCCGCCCACACCGCGGTCATCCGGCGTTACGAAGAGCGGATGGCCAAGGACCCGTCCTCGCTGGCCTTCGCCCCCCTGGCGGATGCCTATCGAAAGGCTGGCCGAACCGGGGAAGCGATCCGGCTATGCGCGGAGGGGCTGACTCGCTTCCCCCACTACGCGACGGCGCGGCTCATCCTGGCCAAGGCTCTGCTCGACGAGGGACAGCCCGAGCGCGCCCAGGGGGAGCTGGAGACCATCGCGGCCGCGGGCGCGCGGGACGCCGAGACGCACCGGCTCCTGGGGGAGATCCACCGCAAGGCGGGGCGCCTGGACGCGGCGCTGGAGCAGCTCGAGCACGCGTCACGGCTCGATCCATCTGATAGAGAGTCCCGGTTGGCGGCGGAGGTGCTCCGCGGGCGGGGTCGCACGCCGGAAGGGTCGCCGCTGGCGTCCCTCATGAGCGACGATACGTTCGCCACGGAGACCTTCGGCGCGGTGTGCCTCGAGCAAGGGCTCGTGGACGAGGCGGCGCAGGTCCTCCTGCGCGTGCTCCGGAAGGAGCCGGACGCCGGGCGCGTCCGGGAGCGGCTGGAGCAGGCGATTCGACTCAAGATGCAACGACGGAAGGGGTCATAGAGCGATGCTGGTGTCTACCGCGGAATTCAAGAAGGGCCTGAAGATACAGTTCGACGGGCAGCCGTACAGCATCGTCGATTTCCAGCACGTCAAGCCGGGCAAGGGCGGGGCCTTCGTGCGGACCAAGCTCAAGCACATGAAGCAGGGCCGCGTGATCGACAACACCTTCAGAGCCGGTGAAAAAGTGGAGTTGGTGGACTTCGACGAAAAGCACATGCAGTTCCTCTACCGAGACGAGCGGTATCACTTCATGGACCTGGAGACGTTCGAGCAGATCTCGCTGTCCGAGGACGAGGTGGGCGACGCCCGGGACTACCTCAAGGAGAACACCGAGGTGGACATCCTCTTCATCGACGGCAGCCCCGCCACCGTGGAGCTGCCGAACTTCCTCGAGCTGCAGATCGTGAAGACCGATCCGGGAATTCGCGGCGACACCGCCTCCGGCGGCTCCAAGCCGGCCACCCTCGAGACGGGCGCGGTGGTGCAGGTCCCGCTCTTCCTCAACGAGGGCGACGTGGTGAAGGTCGACACCCGCAGCGGCGAGTACCTGGGCCGCGTCGCGGCGGCCGGGTAGCGCCGGTGGCCGGCCGGAAGAGCGACGGCAAGGCGGGAGCGCCGGGCGCGGCGCGACCCACCGTGACCGAGCTGGTCGAGCTGGCGGTGAAGCACGATCTCGCCGAGCTCGAGGTCGAGGGCAGCGGCACCCGCATCCGCGTCGTCCGGCAACGCGCGGCCGCCGCGGCCGCCCCCCGCGTGGAGGGGACGGCGCCGGTGGCGAGCCCCATGCCGGCGTCCATCCCCGAGCCGGCGGGCGGCGGTGATCTGGTGAAGATCGAGGCGCCCATGGTGGGCACGTTCTATCGCGCCCCCGCCCCCGACGCCGCGCCGTTCGTGCAGGAGGGCGACATCGTCAAGGACGGCCAAGTGCTCTGCATCATCGAGGCGATGAAGCTCATGAACGAGATCGAGGCGAAGACGCCCGGCCGCATCGCGCGCGTGCTGGTGGAGAACGGGCAGCCCGTGGAGTTCGGCCAGCCCCTCTTCCTCATCGACCCCCGCGTCTAGCGCCCGCCACCGTGTTCCACAAGATCCTCATCGCGAACCGCGGGGAAATCGCGGTACGCGTCATCCGCACCTGCCGCGAGATGGGCATCCGCACCGTGGTCGCCCACTCCACCGCCGATCGCGACTCGCTCGGGGTGCGGCTCGCGGATGAGTCCATCTGCATCGGCGCCGCGGAGTCGCGGGGGAGCTACCTCAACATCCCCAGCATCATCTCCGCCGCCTCCATCACCGACAGCGAGGCCATCCACCCGGGCTACGGCCTCCTGTCCGAGAACGCCGCCTTCGCGGAGATCTGCCGCGCCTGCGGCATCACCTTCATCGGGCCCTCGCCGGAGGCCATTCGCCTCATGGGGGACAAGGCCCAGGCCCGCGAGATGGCGAAGGCGGCGGGTGCGCCGGTGGTGCCGGGCAGCGAGGGGCCCCTGTCCGGGGTGGATGACGCCCAAGACCTCGCCGACCGCGTGGGCTATCCCGTGATGCTCAAGGCCGCGGCGGGGGGCGGGGGGCGCGGCATGCGTATCGTGCGCGCCCGCGACGAGCTGCCCCGGGCCTTCGCCACCTGCCAGGCGGAGGCGCAGAAGGCCTTCTCGTCGTCGGAGCTCTATCTCGAGAAGTTCATCGACGAGGCGCGCCACGTCGAAGTGCAGGTGATGGGTGACAAGAACGGGATCCGCGTCCACATGGGCGAGCGCGATTGCTCGGTGCAGCGCCGGCATCAGAAGCTGGTGGAGGAGTCGCCCGCGCCCTCCATCTCCGCGGAGACCCGGGCCGGGCTGGCCCGGGCCGCCCTCGCGGTGGCCAATGCCGTCAACTACGTCTCCGCGGGCACGGTGGAGTTCCTGGTGGCGCGGGACGGGAGCTTCTACTTCATCGAGATGAACACGCGCATCCAGGTCGAGCACCCCGTCACCGAGCTCATCACCGGCCTGGACCTGGTCCGCGAGCAGATCCGGGTGGCCGCCGGAGAGGGGCTCGGCTACAAGCAGGACGCGGTGCGCTTCAGCGGCCATGCGCTGGAGTGCCGGGTCAACGCCGAGGACCCCGACACCTTCGTCCCCTCGCCGGGCCGCGTCACCACCTGGATGCCGCCGGGCGGGCGCAACGTGCGGGTGGACAGCCACCTCTTCTCGGGCTACGTGGTGCCGCCGCACTACGACTCGCTCATCGCCAAGATCGTCGTGCACGGGACCGACCGCGCCGATGCCATCGCCCGCATGCAGCGCGCCCTCGCGGAGACGGTGGTCGAGGGCGTGAAGACCACCATCCCGTACCACCAGAAGCTCCTGTCCGATCCCGCCTTCGTGTCGGGCGAGTTCACCCTCCCGCGTCTCGAGCACGCGCTGTAGCGTGCGCCTGCCCTCTCCGCTCTACGTCATCCTCGACCGCGAGGCCGCTCGTGGGCGTCCCCTGCCCGAGCTGCTGGAGGCGGTGCTGGCGGGCGGATGCCGGCTGATCCAGCTCCGCGAGAAGGCACTGCCGATGGGGGAGCTCCTGCCGCTGGCCCGCGCCCTCCGCGCGCGCTGCCGGGAGGCGGGCGCGCTGTTCATCGTGAACGACCGCGCCGATCTGGCCCTGGCGGTGAACGCCGACGGCCTCCACGTGGGCCAGGACGACCTTCCCGCGGCGGCGGCCCGCCGCCTGCTGCCGCCGCCCATGCGGCTCGGGGTGTCGACCCACGATCCCGACCAGGCCCGGCGGGCCCTCGCCGACGGCGCCGACTACGTGGCGGTGGGCAGCATGTTCCCCACCGCCACCAAGGCCGGCTTTCAGCTGGTGGGCCCCGAGCTGCTGCGCCGGGTCCGGGGAGACATCCCCGTCCCCCTGGTGGCGATCGGGGGCATCACGGAGGCCAACGTGGGGCGGGTGATGGAGGCCGGGGCGGACGCCGCCGCGGTCATATCGGCGGTGTGCGCGGCCGCGGATCCGCGGGAGGCAACCGCGCGTTTCTTGAGCAGGATAGCCGCGTTGACGGGAAAGTAAAAATCGCTATAATGCACTCGCTCTCAACCCCAACTCGCCGTCGTCTGGAGGAATGAAGCGATGAGAAACGCACGTCTACGGATCGCCCTGGTGGCTCTGGCGGCGTTCGCGCTCGTGCTCCCGTGGAGCGGGGAGACGCCGGCCCAGTCCAAGGGCACGATCAAGATCGCGACGCAGAGCCCGCTCTCGGGCGGCCAGGCCGCGCTGGGCGAAGGCATCAAGCTCGGCACCCAGCTCGCCATCGACAAGCTGAAGGGTCCGCTGGAGAAGATGGGCTTCAAGGTCGAGCTGGTTCCCTTCGACGACCAGGCCAAGCCGGACGTCGGCGTCGCGAACGCCGCCAACATCATCGCCGACAAGGACATCCTCCTCGTCGTCGGGCATCTCAACTCCGGCGTCGCCATCCCGTCGTCCGAGAAGTACAAGGAGTCGCAGCTGGCGATGATCTCGCCCGCCAACACCAACCCCACCGTCACCGACCGCAACTATCTGAACGTCAGCCGCGTGTGCGGCCGCGACGACGTCCAGGGCTCGGTGGGCGCGGAGTTCGCGAAGTCGAAGGGCATCAAGTCCGCGTACGTGATCCACGACAAGACGACGTACGGCCAGGGCGTGGCGGAGTTCTTCAAGGCCGACGCCGAGAAGAAGGGCATCAAGGTGATCGGGTTCGAGGGCACCGAGGAGAAGTCGAACTTCGATCCCATCCTCACCCCGATCAAGGCCAAGAACCCGGACCTGATCTACTTCGGCGGCATCTACGATCAGGCCGCGCCCTTCTTCAAGCAGGCGCGGGAGAAGGGCATCAAGGCGACGTTCATGGGCCCGGACGGCATGGACTCCTCCGACCTCACCAAGATCGCCGGCACCGCGGTGAAGGGGATGTTCTACACCTCCGTGGCCGGCCCGGTGACGGTGTACAAGGACGCCGCCGCGTTCGCCAAGGAGTACAAGGAGAAGTTCAAGAAGGATCCCGAGCCGTTCGCCGCGCAGGCCTATGACTCCGCCGCCATCGGGCTGAAGGCCATCGAGGCCGCGGCCAAGGCGGCCGGCGGCAAGGTGCCCAGCCGGGAACAGGTGTCGGTGGCCGTCCGCAAGACCAAGCACACCGGCCTCACCGGCGCGGTCGAGTTCGACGAGAAGGGCGATCCCAAGAAGGCTCTTTACTTCGTCCTCCAGGTGGCCTCGGAGGATCCGGCGAAGTGGGGCGAGAACAAGCCCATCAAGACGCTGACGATCGCGGCCCCGCCGCTCAAGAAGTCCTAAGCGCTCCCATGCGCCCGCGAAGGGGAGGGGCCGGCTAACGGCCCCTCCCCTTCTTGGTTTGTAGAGGCCCCATGGATTTCGAGCTCCTGATCGGCATCTTCCCGCAGGTTCTCCTCGATGGCCTGATCCTCGGGTTCATGTACGCGCTCATCGCCCTCGGGTACACCATGGTGTACGGCGTGCTCGAGTTCATCAACTTCGCCCACTCGGAGATCTTCGTGGTGGGCGCGTTCGTGGGGGTGGAGATCCTCCTCACGTTCAAGGCGCTCGGCTGGCTCGACCTCGTCTCGCCGTTCCTCGTGCTCCTCCTGGTGCTCCTCGTCGGCATGCTCGCGAGCGGGCTCCTCGCGGTGTCGGTCGAGCGCATCGCCTACCGGCCGCTCCGCGGCGCGCCGCGCCTCATCCCCCTCATCTCCGCCATCGGGGTGTCGTTCTTCCTCCAGGACGCGGTGCGCCTCTTCGAGAGCATCTGGCGGAACGCGTTCAACCTCGTGTACCCGACGATGGAGACCCTGAACTTCCGGTTCAACCTCACCGAGACCATCGACGTGTCGGTGAAGTCACTGGTGGTGATCGTGGCCTCCCTGCTCATGCTGTGGGGGCTCCACGCCCTCGTGAACCGGACCAAGATCGGCACGGCGATCCGCGCGGTGGCCGAGGACCAGGCTACCGCCAGCCTCATGGGCATCAACGTGAACCGGATGATCTCGCTGACCTTCCTCATCGGCGGGGCCATGGGCGGCGCGGCGGGCGTGCTCTTCGGGGTGCAGTACAGCCTGATCAACCCCTACACCGGCTTCATCCCCGGGCTCAAGGCCTTCACCGCGGCGGTGCTGGGCGGCATCGGCAACATCCCCGGCGCCATGCTGGGCGGCCTCGTCCTGGGTCTGCTCGAGGCCTTCGCCGCCTCGTATCTTTCGCTCCTCACCGGCGGGGCCTTCGGTGCGGAGTACAAGGACATCTTCGCGTTCTCCATCCTCATCCTCATCCTGATCTTCCGCCCCAAGGGCCTCCTCGGCGAAGTCGTCAGAGAGCGCGCGTGAAGCGCCTGCTATCCCAGCCGGTTCCCGCGTTCATCATCTCGGTTGGTCTGCTCGGCGTGACCGCGTATGCGGTCTCGCACTTCCCCCGCTCCATCGTGGCCTTCATGCTCTTCCAGGCCTCCATCCTCGTCCTGTACTTCGCGCGGATGTCGGCCTGGGTGAAGGGCCCCCTCGCCGCGCTCACCCTGATCGTGCTCATGCCCGTCGTGGGCTCCATCAATGGCTACTACCTCGAGATCGCCATCCAGGTGGGCATCTTCGTGGCCCTCGCCCTGGGGCTCAACATCGTGGTGGGCCTGGCCGGCCTGCTCGACCTCGGCTACGTGGCGTTCTTCGCGGTGGGCGCCTACACCTGGGCGGTGTTCGGCTCACCCCAGGCCAATCAGTTCCTCGCCGGCGGCCTCTTTCCCCTGCCCCAGTGGTGGTTCTTTCCATTCCTTCTGCTCGGCGTGGGCATGGCGGCCGGCGCGGGCATCCTGCTCGGCCTGCCCGTGCTGCGCCTGCATGGCGACTATCTCGCCATCGTGACCCTGGGCTTCGGCGAGGTCATCCGCGTCCTCGCCAACAACCTCGACAAGCCCATCAACTTCACCAACGGCCCGAAGGGCATCACGCCGATCTCGCGGCCGCCCATCTTCTTCGACCCCGCGCTCCGCGCCGTCGGCATCGAGCCCGATCCGAACGTGATCTACCCGCTCTACCTCTACTTCCTCGTCCTCGCCATCGTGGGCGTCACCATCCTCGTCAACCGGCGAATGGAGGACTCGCACCTCGGGCGGGCCTGGGAGGCCATCCGCGAGGATCAGACGGCGGCGCAGGCCATGGGCGTGCCGCTGGTGCGGAGCAAGCTCCTCGCCTTCGCGTGCGGGGCGTCGTTCGCGGGCGCGGTGGGCGTGCTCTTCTCCGCCAAGCAGGTGTTCATCAACCCCGAGTCGTTCACCTTCATGGAGTCCATCGGGGTGCTCGCCATGGTCATCCTGGGCGGGATGGGCTCCATCCCCGGCGCGGTGCTCGGCGCGACAGTGGTGACGGTGTTGAACCTCCAGGTGCTGAAGGGGCTCTCGCTCTGGCTCAACGAGCTCCGCAATGCCGGCACCACCATCTTCGGCTGGAGCCTGGCCGATCTTCCCACTCAGCTGGAGCCCGCCAAGTACGAGCGCATGGTGTTCGGCCTGATCCTGGTCCTCATGATGATCTTCCGCCCGCAGGGCATACTTCCCGCGCGCCGGCGCCACCGCGAGCTGGCCGACGGGTCGGGCGAGCAGCCGTAGATGGCCGTCCTGCTCGAAGCCCGCGGCATCACCAAGCGCTTCGGCGGCCTCACCGCGCTCGACCACGTCGACTTCACGCTCGAAGAGGGGCGGATCGCGTCGATCATCGGGCCCAACGGCGCGGGCAAGACCACCTTCTTCAACGTGTTCACCGGCATCTACGTGCCCGAGGAGGGCACCGTCACCTTCACGGGTACGCCCCTCCTGGGCAAGCGCCCCGACCAGATCACCCAGCTCGGCATCTGCCGCACGTTCCAGAACATCCGCCTCTTCTCCAACATGACGGCGGTGGAGAACGTGCTGGTGGGCATGCACAGCCGCGTGAAGCTGGGGCTCTGGGACGTGCTGGCTCGCAGCCCGCGCTGGACCCGCGAGGAATCCGCGCTATGGGGGCGCGCCGCCGAGCTCCTGAGCCTGGTAGGGCTGCGCGCCAAGGCCAATGAGCTGGCGCGCAACCTGCCTTACGGCGATCAGCGCCGCCTCGAGATCGGCCGAGCGCTCGCCTCGCGCCCATCGCTCCTGCTGCTCGACGAGCCCACCGCGGGCATGACCCAGGGCGAGGCCCGAGGGTTGATGGACCTCTTGCGCCGTCTCGTCCGCGAGCTCGCGCTCACCGTGCTCCTCATCGAGCACAACATGCGCGTGGTCATGGAGGTGTCGGACCGCGTCACCGTGCTCGACTACGGCCAGAAGATCGCCGAGGGGCAAGCGCTCGAGGTCCAGCGTAACCCCCGCGTCATCGAGGCCTATCTCGGGCGCAAGGGCGCGGCCTCCGCGGGAGCCGCCGGTGGTTGAAGAAGGGATGCTGGAGGTCCAGGACCTCCACGTCTTCTACGGCGAGATCCACGCCCTCAAGGGCGTCTCCTTCCGCGTGGCCAAGGGGGAGATCGTCACCCTGCTCGGTAACAACGGCGCCGGGAAGACCACCACCCTCAAGACGGTCTCCGGCCTCCTCGCCGCCCGCGGGGGCGACGTGCGGCTGGAGGGCAAGTCCCTCCTCGGCATCGCCTCCCACGACATCGTCCTGCGGGGCATCACCCACGTGCCCGAGGGCCGCCGCATCTTCAACCGCCTCACCGTGTTCGAGAACCTCGAGATGGGAGCCTACACCCGCTCCGACAAGGGCGTGGCCGAGGACGTGGAGCGCGTGTTCACCATCTTCCCGCGCCTCAAGGAGCGGCGCGCGCAGGTGGCGGGGACGCTCTCGGGCGGCGAGCAGCAGATGCTGGCCATCGGCCGCGCGCTGATGGCGCGGCCCCGCCTCCTGCTCCTCGACGAGCCCTCCATGGGCCTGGCCCCCGTCCTCGTGGAGCAGATCTTCGAGACCGTGCAAACCATCAACGGGCAGGGCGTGACCATTCTTCTCGTGGAGCAGAATGCGGCGATGGCGCTGTCCATCGCCGGCCGCGCCTATGTGCTGGAGACCGGCCTGATCGCGCTGGAGGGCCGCGCCGCCGAGCTGGCCGGCAACCCCGAGGTGCGCCGCGCGTACCTCGGCGAGGCGTGATCCGAGAGGGAAGGAGACCGTGCCCATGCGCACCCACGGACTGACGTTCGAGGAGCATCAGGTCGGCGCCCGCTACGAGACCCTGGCCCGCACGGTATCGGAGGCGGATATCTGCGCCTTCGTGAACCTCTGCGGCTTCAACGAACCCCTCTTCCTCGACATGGAGTACGTGGCCCGCGAGTCCGTGTTCAAGGGCCGGCCCTCGCCCGGGGCCTTCACGTTCTCGCTCTCCGAGGGGCTCATCATGCAGACGGGGCTCATTCACGGCACCGGCATGTCCTATCTGGGCGGCGAGATCAAGATCGTGGCCCCGGTGCTGGCGGGTGACACCATCCGCGTGGCGGTGACCATCGCCGACAAGCGGGAGACCAAGAAGCCCGACCGCGGCATCGTCACCTATACGCACACGGTGACGAATCAGCGTGGTGAGGTGGTCCTGGAGGCCGAGGTCAAGCGCATGATCAAGCGGAAGGCCGCCTAGGACCTCGCCTCATGCGCATCCTCGGCCGAGCTGATCTCGAGCGCGTCCTGACCCCGGCCGACGTCATCAAGGCCGTCGAGAGCGCCTTCCGCGAGAATGCGGCGGGCCGCTCCGCCGCCCTGCCCCGGGCGGTGCTACCCATGGGGAGCGGAGGCTTCTTCCTCTCCATGGTGGGCGCCCTGCCCCGGCAGCGGGCCCTCGGCACCAAGCTGATCACCGTGGTTCCGAAGAATCGAAGCCGGCGGCTGCCCACGGTGCACGCGGTCTACGTCCTCACCGAACCCGAGACCGGCGTGCCCCTGGCCCTCATGGAGGCGGGCTTTCTCACCGCCATCCGCACCGGGGCGGCCTCGGCGCTGGCTGCGCGCTACCTCGCCCGCAAGGAAAGCGCCGCCGTGGCGTGCTTCGGCGCCGGCATCCAGGCACGGTATCAGCTGCTGTGCCTCCAGGCCCTCTTCCCCCTCGCGCGCGTCTCGCTGGTCGGCCGCGACCCCGAGCGGGCCCGCGTCTTCGCCGAGGTCATGACCCAGGACATGGGCGTGCCCGTGGAGCCCACGCGGGACCGCCGGGCCGCGGTGGCGGGCGCGGACATCGTGACGTGCGCGACGACCTCGCCCACGCCCGTGTTCGACGGGCGGGACGTGCGGCCCGGCGCGCACGTGGACGCGGTCGGTGCCTTCCGTCCGAACACTCGCGAAGTCGACACCGGGCTGGTGCGGCGGGCCCACGTGGTGGTCGATACCTATGAGGGCGCATGGGAGGAGGCCGGCGACGTCCTCATCCCGATCAAGGCCGGCGCGATCACCCGTCGTCACGTCCGGGCCGAGCTGGCCGAGCTGGTGAGCGGGAAGAAGCCCGGACGGCCCTCGCGCGACGCCGTCACCTTCTTCAAGTCGGTGGGGTTCGCCCTGGAAGATACGGCTACGGCGCGCCTGGCTTATGATCGAGCCGTGGCGCAGAACATCGGCACCGAGGTGACGCTTCTGAGCGAGGCCTCGAGGTGAAGGACGCCGGGCGTATCGCCCAGATCAGCGTCTCGCCGGGGGGTGTCCCCAAGCGCCCGGTGGAGGCCGCGGACGTCACCACCCAGGGCGTCTCCGGCGACGCCCAGCGCGATCGCGAGCATCACGGCGGCCCCGAGCGCGCGGTGTGCCTCTTCTCCATGGAGGCGATTCGCGATCTCCGGGCCGAGGGGCATCCGATCGAGCCCGGCCACATCGGCGAGAACGTCACGCTGGAAGGCCTCGACTGGGACGCGGTGACGCCGGGCACGCGGCTCCGGCTGGGCGCCGACGTGCTCCTCGAGATCACCCGCTACACGAGCCCGTGCCACAACATCCGCGGGTCCTTCGCGGGCGGCGACGTCGGCCGCGTGTCGCAGAAGAAGCATCCCGGCTGGAGCCGCGTCTACGCCCGCGTGCTCCGCGCCGGCGCCATCCGCCGCGGCGACCCCGTGAGGCTGGTCGCGGGGTGAGGGGCTTCTCACGGTGACCGAGCGCGTCGCCGACTGCATCATCATCGGCGGCGGTATCACCGGTGTCTCCACCGCCTTCCAGCTCGCCGGGCTGGGCATGAAGCGCGTGCTCGTGCTGGAGAAGAAGTTCGTGGGCTCGGGCGGCACCGGGCGCTCGGTCGGGATCATCCGACAGCTCTATCCCACGCGGGAGACGAGCCAGATGGTGTTGCGCTCGCTGGCGGTGTTCGAGCGTTTCGGCGAGGCGGTGGGAGGCGCCTCGGGATTCGTGCGCTGCGGCGCCCTCATCGGTGTCTCCCCCGCCATGCGCGCCACGCTCGAGCGGACGCTCTCGCTCCAGCGTGAGATCGGCGTGCGCGCCGAGATCGTGGAGCCCGGCGACCTCGCGCGCATCGAGCCGCGCATCGACCCGTCCGGGCTGGGAGCTCTCCTCTGGGAGCCCGGCTCCGGCTACGGCGATCCGTCGGCGGTGACCGCAGGGTATGCCGACGCCGCCCGCAAGCACGGCGCCGTCATCGAGCAAGGGGTGGAGGTGGTGGCCATCCGCCAGGCCGATGGCCGGGTGGTGGGGGTGGACACCGCGCGCGGCGACCGCATCGACGCGCCGATCGTCATCAATGCCGCCGGGCTCTGGTCGTCACGGGTGGCAGGCTTGGCCGGCCACGAGCTCCCCATCATCGTGGGGCGTCACCCCGTCTTCATCGTGCAGCGCGACGCGGCCTTCGGACCCGCCCACACCGTCTACCTCGACCTCGCCGGCGGCGCCTATGCCCGGCCGGAGACGGGCGGCCTCACCCTGACCGGCTCGCTCACCGACGACGAGGCCGAGCACCCCATGGACGCGGATCTCCTCGGCGCGGAGGCCGGCTTCGATGAGGCCAGCGTCGCCCTTGCTCGGACGGCACGGAGCATTCCCGCTTTGGCCGACTCGCGCTTCAAGCAAGGCTACGCCGGCGCCTTCGACATCACGCCCGATTGGATGCCGATCCTCGACGAGTCACCTCTCGCCGGCCTTTACGTGGCGGCCGGAATGTCGGGCCACGGCTTCAAGCTGGCGCCCGCCGTCGGTGAGATGATGGCAGCCCTGGTTACCGGCGGGCTGCCGCCCGTGAGCCTGGCCCCCTTCCGGCTCGACCGATTCACGGGCCGCACGGGGGGTTCCACGTTCGTCTCCTCCTACCTGGGCGCCGTCACACCGCCTGCCTCGACGGAGGAGGCGAGCCGCTGAGCGCGCGCACGCGTCGCCTGGTGGCGGGATTGGCCGGCGATGTCCTCATCCTTGCCTTCGTAGCGCTCAGGAGTACGACCCCCGGACTCACTCGTACGTTCGACACCGCGCAGAATGCCAGCTCGTCGAGCGATCTCCACCTGTGGCTCGGCCACGCGATGCTCCTGTTCCCGGCGGCGTGCCTGCTCGGCTACAGCCTGGCGCCGCGGCTGGGGTCCTGGCTGGCGACGCGCTGGGCGACGCTGCGGGCGCTCCGCCTTCCGGCGCGGCTCCTCGGGCTCGCCCTGCTCTTTGTCTTGTTCGCGGCCGGCGCCCGCGCCGGCCGGCACCTGCTGCTCCAGGATCTACCCCTCACGGACGATGAATACGCGGTGGAATTCGGTGGGCGCATCCTGGCCACCGGGCACGTCACAGCGCCCCTGTCGCTGCCCGAGGCGGCCATCCCGACGCTCGGACTCTTCGTGAGCGCCGGCCGCATCGCGCGCGCCGACTGGCCCGGCGGTCAGGCCGTGGCGGCGATCGCCGAGGTGACCGGGCTGGGCGCCTCCGCGTGGGCCCTGCTCGCCGGCGTGCCCATCCTCGCCCTCGGTGTCCTCCTCGCCCGCCGGCTCGGGACGCCGTGGGGGCTGGTTGCTGCTCTCACCTTCGCGTGCTCACCCATGGCGCTGATGCTCTCGTTCACGTCGCATGCACATCTCGCCTCACGAGCCATGCTTGCGCTCGCGGTGGCGGGATACTGGCTCTCCAGCCAGCGCGGAGGTGTCGCCGCGTGGACCCTTACCGGACTCGCGTTCGGGCTCGGCTTCCTGTGCCGCCCGTTCGAGATCGCCTTCTTCTCCGCTCCGCTGCTCGCGTGGGCCGTGGCCCAGAACGTGCGCCGTGAGCCCACGTACGGGCGCGCGGTCATGGGACTCACGCTGGGGGCCTTCCTGCCGTTGATCCTCATGCTCCTTCATGCCTACGCGGTGACCGGCCATCCTCTGCTGCCGCCGCGGATGACCGAATCGCACGACGTCGCGGCGGTGACCCTCTGGACGCGGTTCGGGTCCAATCTCGCGTACAACCTCTTGATGCTGGGCGTGTGGTTCCTCGGACCGCTCGGTCTCATCCTCGTCGCCGCCGGCGTCATGACCGACACGTTCACGCGCTTGCTGGGCCTCGGCGTGGTCACCGCCCTCCTGCTGGCCCTGTTTCACACCAACGTCGGAATCCATACCGTCGGGCCGATCCACTACTCGGAATGTGCCGTGCCCCTCACTGTCATCGCCGTACACGGTCTGGCGAACCTCGTCCGGGGGGCGCGCGCCCACGGGATCGACTCGCGCCCCCTCGCGTGCGCATTCGCGGTCGCCATCGTCGTCGCATTGGGCATCTTCAATGCCGGCCATGCGTTCGGGCTTCGGGACCAGGCGCGGGTCCAGCGTGACGTCTACGAGTGGATCGAGCGTGGGGTGCGGGAGTCCGGCGAGGGCCGGGCGGTCGTGCTGGCTCCCCAGTTCGCCGAGATCTGGAGCCGTGTCCCCTGGATGCGCGAGGTCGGCACGTGGGTGTTCGAGTGGCGGCGGCCGCGGCTCGACCTGACCGAGGATGTCCTCATCGTGCACGACCGGCCGGGCGTGGAGGACTGGCTCCGCGAGCGGACGCCCGATCGGCGTCTCTTCCGGATCCGGCTGCTCGAGGAGATGCCGTACGCCCTGCTCACCTCCGCCCACGGCGGCGCGCCCGTTCCCCTCTGCGCGCGGGGATCCGCCCGCGGCTGCGCCAGCCCATGAGCGCCCCCCTCCGCTCCTTCACGCTCGCCGCCGCCGGCGGCCTGTGCCTCGCCGAGATCTGGATCGCGGGCCTCTACTATCAGGGTTATCAGATCCTCGCCGGCCGTCACGGCTGGTTCCCCAGCGAGATGGCGTTCCTCCTCTACTACCTCCTCTTCGGCCTCCCCGCCGTGGCGCTGTTCACGGCCTCTCTCTCGTCGTCGCTGGGGCGCCGGCTCCTCGATGGCGTCGACGCCGCGGGCGACCTTCCTGCGCGCGACGCCACCGCGATGGTGGCGTGCGCGTCCGCGCTGACGTTTCTCATGGTGACGCTCGTGCGCTTCGGGCTCCTGAAGGACGCCGCCATCAGCGATGACGAGCATGCCTACGCCTTCATGGGCCAGCTCTTCGCCTCCGGCCGCATCTACGTGCCCTCGCTGCCGCCCCCGCTCCGTCCCTTCCTCGACAATCAGTTCATCATTAACAACGGCAAGATGTACGGGATCTACTTCCCGGGGCATCCGATCGCGCTGGCCATCGGCGAGGCCTTCCACGTCATGCACTGGATACCCACGGTGTCCGCCACTCTCACCGTGCCGCTGGCCTTCGCGGTGGCGCGCCGACTCTTCGGGCTCCGCGCCGCGATCCTGACCTTGCTGCTGCTGCTCGTCTCGCCTTACTTTCTCTTTCCGTCCGCCACCATCCTGGCGCACTCCACCGCCGCCGTGCTGCTCATGAGCTTTCTCTACGCCGCGCTCCGCCTCCGCGAGACGCCGGAGGCGCTCCGCTGGTGGGTGGTGGCCGCGGTGGCGCTGTCCTGGGCGACCCTTACCCGTCCGTTCTCGGCGCCCTTCTTCGCGGCGCCGTGGCTCCTGTGGCTGCTGGCGGATCTTCGGAGCCGGCGCAGTGCGCGGGCGTGGACCGGCGCGGTCCTGCTCTGCCTGATCGGCGCCGCCGCGCTCGGCCTGCTGCTGGCGTATCAGACCGCGCTCTCCGGCTCCCCGTTCGTCAGCGGCTATCAGACCTTCAGCCGCATCCACCACTGGGGGTTGATCGGCAAGGCGCTGGAGGCCATCCCGCCGCTGCCGTCCGTGCACGAGCTCATGTTCACGCTGGCCCGCATCAACTTCTGGCTGTTCGGCTGGCCGGTGTCCTTCGTGCTGCTGCTGTCCTTCCGGCGGAGCCCGGGCGGCCTGCGCCTGTTCACCGGTGTGGCGCTGGTGTTCCTCGTCTACGCGGCGATCTCCGCGGCCACCATTCATCCGGTGGGGCCCGTGCACTACGCCGAGCTGGCGGTGCCGCTGGTGATCCTCTCCGCGAGCGGGCTCGAGCGCCTCGTGGAGATCGCACGCACCGTCCCCTGGCCCGGCGCCGCCCGCGCCGCGGTCACCCTGCCCGTGGCCGCGCTCCTCTGCGCGCTCGTCACCTTCGTCCCGGTGTACGGCGGCTCCCTGCGGGCCAGCGCCGACCTCACGCGCGCCCCCGACGAGATGCTGGCCGCCCAGGGCGTCACCCGGGCCGTGGTGTTCGTGCACAGCCTGCCCGCGCTCCACGTCTCGCCCTACTCCTGGGCCTATTACCGCCGGAACAATCACCCCGACCTGACGGACCCGATCCTCTACGTGAACTACGCGAGCCCGGAGCGGAACCGCGAGTTCGCCCGCCTCTTTCCCGACCGGCCCGCCTTCGCCATGGGCATGAAGGACGGGAAGTTCGTGATCATGCCGGGGCCGTAGCCCCTCCGCCCGATCAGGCGGTGCGCGCCCAGGATACGCAGACGAGATTGGAAGGCAGGAGGGGCAGACCGGTGCGGATCAGCCGGTTGTCACGCTCCGGCGGAAACAGCGAGAGAAAGGTCTTCGCGTCCAGGAGGTTCAGGTTGTCCACCTCGGCAAAGTAGGGCTGGCCCAGCCGGCGGAGCGCCTTGCGATACGCCCCGTCGGGGAGCCAGTGGAGCAGCGGCAGGAAGGTGTGGAGCTCCACGGGGAAGCGCTTGTTGGGCGTGGTGAAGACCACGCAGCGGGAGACGCGGCAGACCTCCTTCACGAGCGCCCGCTGCTGCTCCCGGGTCCCTCCGTGCTCCACCACCGCATTGCAGAGCCCGTAGTCGAAGTAGGCGTCGGGCCGGGGGATCGCGCGGAGATCGGCTTCCAGATAGGTGATGCCGGGGAACTCCTCGGCGAACCAGCCGGCCTCCTCCGATGCGCGGCCGATCACGGTGAGCTGCTCGCGATGGGGGTAGAGCCGCTCGAAGAACGTGTGCGCCTCGTGATCGCGGTGACCGGAGACGCCGAAATCGGCCACGCGGGCATTGGGGCCGGGGGCGCACTCACGCATGAAGAGATCGAAGATGCCCCGCCGCACCTTCATCGCAAGGTCGTTCTTCAGGCGATCCAGCTTGCCCAGCTCGGCGGAGTACTTGAGCCCCATCGCGTCGCCTAGCGCGGCGGCTTCCGGGCCGTGAAGGCCATGGTCGCGGTGCGGCCGAATACGGCCTGGGCCATCGTTACGGGCAGGAAGGGCGCGATCAGCAAGGGGTACCAGCGCACGCGGCCGTTGGGCGGCACGCGGAGCCCGTGGCGATCGGCCAGCCAGTTCTGTATCCCCGCGCTCCAGCCCACGGTGCGGAGCCGCGGCGTGATGCGTACCCCCTGGAAGCCCACCTGCTCGCACGCCTTGGTGATGGTCTCCGGCGTGAAAAGGGCGATGTGCCGCGGGAAGTGGAGCGCCCCCCAGTAGCGGCCGAAGAGCCGGAAGTCCAGGCAATCGATATTGGGCGTCTCGCCGAACAGCGTGCCGCCGGGCCTGAGCAGCTCCCAGGCGCGGCGCAGCGTGGCGATGGGATCGCGCACGTGCTCGATCACATGCCCCATGCGGATCAGGTCGAAGGAGCCCGGCTCGAAGTCCGTGTCCGTGAGATCGCCCTGCCGCACGTTGAAGCCCTGGGCCGCGGCACGGCGGGCGGCCTCCACGTCCAGCTCGAGCCCGCACACGTCCCACTTCCCCGCCCGGGCCAGCGCCACCAGGGCGCCGCCGGCGCCACAGCCCACGTCGAGCACGCGCCCGGTGGGGCCAATGAGGCCGGCCACGCGGCGGGCGTCCAGCCAGTAGGTGATCGTGAAGAGCCAGCCCACCACGGGGTCGTCCCCATATACGGCGTAGCTCGGCGGGTAGAAGGCGGGGATCTCCGCGGCGGCCGGCCGCGGCGCCTGGTAGTAGAGGCCGCAGGCCGTGCAGCGGGCGAGGCCCCAGCGGCCGCGCACGCCGTACTCGTAGTCGCCCGCCTCGAGCACGGTGCGGGCGTGACGGTCCGTGCGGCAGAGGTCGCAGACGGAGCCCGTCAGCTCGCCCACCGGTGCGCTCATGCCGCCCTCCGCGAGGGCTCGGGCACATCCCACTCGGCGCGGATCTTCCGCCACACGAAGCCGAAGTAGCTCCGGTTCACCGGCATCGGGATGCCGGCCCCGACGAGCAGGCGGTGCACCGCGGGCAGGTTGTAGTTCGGGATGCTGGGGAACACGTGATGCTCGTAGTGGAGGTACTGGCCGAAGGGCGCGATGATCCACTTCTCCAGGGGATTCAGCCGGCTCGTCCGCGTCACCCAGCTCTCACGCGCGCCGTCGGGGCGGTAGCCCGCCTCGAATCCGTGCTCGGCGATGGACCGGATGCGGATCTGCACGGGATAGAGCGTGGTGATGGCCAGGATGTGGAGCAGCACATAGGCCAGCGGGCCCGCCGTCGCCGCGTAGAGGCCCAGCAGGATCAGCTGGGTCGCCGCCACGGGCAGGAACTGGGCCGCCATCCTCCCGAAGTAGGCCGGCGTGAGGTTTCGCCAGGGCGACACCGAATAGGTCGTCCGGTCGGACTGGAAGTACTGGAGGAACCGCTTCAGCGCCGAGAGGAAGACGAGATCCTGGACGAGCCCCCGGAGGATCTCGCGTCCCGGCGCGCTCGGCTGGCTGAAGATCACGTCCGGGTCGCGGTCGGTGTTGAGGAACAGATGATGGTCCATGTGCGCCTGACGATGGCCCGAGCGCGTGTAGCCCAGGAGATAGGCGCAGACGTTGCCGACGAAGCGATTGAGGCGCGGGTTTTTGAAGAGCGTGCCGTGATCGCTCTCGTGCACGAGCTGGGCAGCGGAATTGAAGTTGCGGATGGCCAGGAGTACGCCGAGCGCGTAGGTCCACCACCGGGGATAGAGGCTCACCAGGATGGGCAGCGCGGCGAAGGACGCGAGCGCCGCGAGGACGTCCAGCGCGCTGCGGCCGTCGCGCAGGCGGTGCGCGGCGCGGAGGGCCTCGAGCGTGATGGCCCCCGACTGGAGCGCCTCGCGCGCCGAGCGCGGGGCCCCCACCGTCATCTCGTCGAGGGTGCCGGGCAGCCGGACGGCCGCGACGCCGGGCGCCATGGTCGGCGTGCCCATGGCTAGAGCGCCTTCATGGCGAGCATGCGCCGCGCGATGGCGCCGGCGAGGCCGCCCACCCGGCCCTTGGGGGCCAGGTGATAGACGCCGTCGCGCTCGACGAGGAATCCGTTCATGGCCATGGTGTGCAGGCGGTCGTGCATCAGCACCTCGACCCCGCACACCGCCTGCATCTGGTCGAGCGTCATCCGCTGCTGGGGCGCCCGCATCATCTCGATGAGCAGGCGCACGGTGATGGACCGGTCGGCGTGGTAGTAGAACAGCACCCCGGTGAGGAAGAGCAGGATCAGGAGCATCAACCCGTTCAGCAGTGACATCGACTCGGAGCCCCCCACCGCGCGCTCGGGAAGGACACCCAGGTCGGCCGGCGTCAGGAGATGCAGCGCCACGTAGGCGACCGGCATCGGTGCGAAGCAGCGCACCATGGAGGCGAATGCCTTGTCGGGGGCGCGGAGCTGGAAGACGACGCCCTGCAGCGTGGCCCAGATCCACACCAGCGTCCAGGCCAGGAGAATGCCCTTCAGCACGGACGGCTGCCCACCAACGGCGCGTCCGCGTTGATCAGTCGCTTGAGGAACACGCCGAGGGCAGCCACCCGCTCACCGGGCGGCAGCAGGCGATAGGTGCCGCCCTCCTCGCTGACGTAGCCACCCTCGACCAGCTTGGGTAGTCGACGCTGGAAGATCAGATTCACCGGCTCCTCGCGCCCCTGCATCGCCAACGCCTCGGCCGCGCTGATACCGCGGGCCCCGCGCGCACGCAGCGCCACCATGACGCCCATGGATGGACTCAGGCACGCGAAGTACGCGAAGCACCAGAAGCCGTGGAACACCAGCGCCAGCGCCACGAGACCGTTGGCGAAGTCCACGGGCGTGAAGGGCTCGAGCCAGCCCGCGGGCAGAAAGCCCAGATCGGCCGGGGTGAGCGGGTACGCCGCGACGTAGCCCAGCGTCGCCGCCGCGAAGGCGGCGAGGAAGACCTTGAACTCCTTGTGCCCGCGGTACACCCGGAGGGCGAGGGCGCTCCCGACCACGATGAGCAGGAAGGCGGCGGCGGCCAGCGTGAGTCCCTTCATGCGTTACTCCAGCCACTTCTGGAAGTCGGTGATGAACTGGTTCACCGCCTCGTCGGTCTTGGGATGGCTGACCATCTGCCGGAAGAACTTGGGCGGCACGGTGACGATGTCCGCGCCGGCCTGGAGCGCCTCGTTGATATCGGCGATGTGGCGGATGCTCCCCACGATGATCTCGCAGCTCGAGCCGGACTCCCGCAGGGTCTGCCGCACCTGCCGCACCACCGAGGCCGCGTCGTACCCGATGTCGCGGATGCGGCCGTAGAAGAGGCTCACGTAGTTCGCCCCCGCCGCCGCCGCCATCACCGCCTGGTTGTAGGACATGCAGCAGGTGCAGTTGACGCGGATCCCGCGGCGCCGCAGCTCGCGGATCACCGCCAGCTCGTCCCAGCCCACCGGCACCTTCACGTTGATGTTCTTGTAGTGGCCGAAGTGGCCCACGAAGTCCTCGGCCTGGCGGATCATCTCTTCGCGCTTGGTGGAGAACACCTCCACCGAGAGGGGAATGTCGTAGCCGTAGCGCTGGGTGAGCTCGATGATCTTCTTGATGTGCTCACGGAAGTCGCCCTTCTGCTCCTTGGCTAGGATCGAGGGATTGGTGGTGATCCCGGCGGGAAACCCCCGGTCCAGCGCCTCCTCGATCTCCACCAGGTTCGCGGAATCGACGAAGATCTTCATGGCCTCCACCCTCGTGGGGTGACCTACTCTGTCACCGTCCAGTAGTAGTCGCCGCCGTAGCCGGCCTCGCGAAACAGGCGCCGCCAGCCGTCCGGATCCGAGTACGTCGCCGCGGTGAGCTGCCACCGCTCGAACTTCTCCCGCTGCTCCTCGGTGAGCCACGAGTCCACCTGCACGTAACGGTGCCGCCGACTCACTCGCTCGATCTCGCGGAGGGCCTCGATGCACGCCGCCCGGCCGAGGTTGTGGATGGTGTTGATCGAGAGCACGAGGTCGAAGGCATCGCTCGCGAAGGGGAGCCGCTCGGCGTTTCCCCGCACCAGCCCACCGCGCACGTCGTCCATGGCCTCGCCGAGCGCATAGGCGGAGATGTCGAGCCCCGTCACCCGGAGCCCGGGCACCACGCGGCGGAGGTCGTGGAGGAGAAACCCCTTGGCGCAGCCCACGTCCAGCACGTGGTGGCCGGCGCCGAGGCGATAATGGTCCCGCAGCCGCTCGGCGATCGGCACCCACCGTCCGTCGTAGCGGTAGCCGCCGTACCCCTGGCCACGGTCCCCGTCGAAGTACTCGCGGCCGAAGCGCCTGGCGATCGCCCGTTGTGCTGGCGCCGCCGCCGCTCGGGAAGCGATGTCGCGCGAGACGCGGGGGTAGCGGTCGAGCAGGTTGATCTCGCTCATGGCCGGCTCACGCGCGTCCGAGCGCGCCGAAGGCGGCGAGGGTGGCGCGCAGGCCCTCGTCGAAAGGCGTGAACCGAAAGCCCGGGAGCAACCGCTGGAGCCGGTTCGTCTCGAAGCGGCGATGGGTGATGGCGCCGGCGCGCGGGGCGTGCGTCACCGTCACCTCGTAGGGCACCAGCCCGCGGACGACCTTCACGACATGGGCGAACGGGCGGCTCTCGCCCGTGGCCAGATTCAGGATTCCCGTGGCGCGGGCGTGGATGAGGGCGGTCACGAGCGCCGCCGCGTCGTCCACGTAGAGGTGATCGCGCTCCTCCTCGCCCTCCCCGAAGATGCGCAGGCTGCGATCCTTCGCGAGCGAGCGAGCAAAGGCGTTGGGACCATAGGAGCCGTGGGGGTCGCCGGGGCCGTAGACGCCGGTGATGCGCAGCGAGAGCAGCGGGAACTTGCCGGACCGGGCGGCGAGATCCATGACCCGCTCCGCGGTGAACTTCCCCAGCGCGTAGTAGCCTGCCGGGTTCACCGGCGTGTCCTCGGTCACCGGGTTCACGTCGAAGCCGTAGACGGCGTCCGAGCCCACGTTCACGCCGAGCCCGACGGCGTGATCCTGGAGATACCGGGCCAGATTGGTCGCCATGGCCACGTTGGCGAGCAGAGTCTCCGGGGTCTGCCCGCGGTCCGGCGTGAGCGCGGAGGCGAACACCAGGGCGGTGTCCGGTCCCATCACGGGGTCGAGCGCGCGCAGGGCCTCCGTGCGCGTGAGGTCGAGGGTCTTCGAGCTGTGGCCGACCACGGTCACCCCTTCGCGCCCGAGCCGCGTCTGCAGGGCGCGGCCGAGGTGGCCGCTCGCCCCCAGCAGGATCACCCGTTCAGGCCATCGGCTCATCGGTCGAGGGTCTCCCACTTCATCGGCGCGGCCTTGAGCCGGGGGTGCGAGACCAGGCAATGCCACACCACCGCCTGGAAGGCCTCCGCGTGCGCGGTCACGAGGTCGGGGCTCACGGTCGGGACGATGACGCAGGCATCGGCGACCTTGGCGGTGAAGCCGCCATCGCGGCCGACGATGCCGCCCACCCGTGCCCCCACCGCCTTGGCGTGCTCCAGCGCGCGCACCAGGTTGGCGCTCACGCCGCGGTCGGCATCGCCGCCGCCCACCGAGAACACCAGCACCATGTCGCGCGCGGACAGCCGGCTTCCCCTGAGCCAGGCCGCGAAGGACGTGTCCCAGCCGTCGTCGTTGATCCGCGCGGTCAGCTCGGACACGTTGTCGGTGGGCGCATAGGCCTCGAAGTGGGCGATCTTCCGGAAGTCGTTCACCGCGTGCGAGGCGTTCCCGGCGCTGCCGCCGACGCCAAGGATGAAGAGCCGCCCGCCGCCCTCCCGCGCGGCGACGAGGCACTCCACCAGACGCGCCACCGCGCTCTGGTCGATGGCGGCGGCGACGCGGCCGGCCTCAGCGAGATAGCGCGCGATGAAGTCCATGGTGATCCTCGACGCGGGCGAGCACCCGGTCCACCGCCTCGGCCAGGCTCGCCACGGTCTGGTCGGCGGAATCGCATCCGCTGTACGAGCGCTCCAGCAGCACGGTCCGGCAGCCGGCGCGGCGGCCCGCCTCGATGTCGCGCCACCGGTCGCCGATCACGTGGCAGGCGGCGAGGTCGAGCCCCCACCTGGCCGCCGCCGCGTGAAGCATGCCCGGCCGCGGCTTTCGGCACGCGCAGTCGGCCGCGTCGTCGTGGGGGCAGACGAAGATGTCGGCCACCGCCACGCTGCCGCGCAGCCGCTGATGCATGCTCTCGAGGGTGGCTGGCGTGAGCGTCCCGCGCGCCACCTCGGGCTGATTGGTGAAGACGATGGGGAGGAGCCCGGCCGCCCGGAGGCGCTCGACCTGCGGCGCCGCGTCGGGGCACAGCCGAAACTCCTCGAGGGTCAGCGCCGCGTACGCGCGGTTGCCCCGCACGAAGGCCTCCACCAGGACGCCGTCACGATCGAGGAACACCGCTCTCCGGTTCATCACACCGCTCCTGTCATCGCCGGGCGCCGGGCCGTCCCAGGCCCAGGTACTCCACGGCGTCGAGCTCGGTTCGTGTCGGGTCCACCACGCCCACGCAGTCGATCACCAGCGGCCGCCGCATGGCCTTCCAGGCATCGCGCGGCGTCACGGCGAATTCGTCCCAGTCGGTCAGGATCAGGAGACAGTCCGCCCCGTCCAGGGTCGCCTCACGGGTCGGCAGCATCGTGGCGGGCACCGTGATGTCGGCGGCCCGCACCAGCGGGTCATAGGCGCGGACGTCGGCCCGGCCCCCGAGATCGGCGATCACCTTGAGCGCCATCGAGTTCTTCGTCGAGTGGGTATCCTTCTTGTAGGCGAGCCCCCACACCGCGATCACCGGCCGCGCGCCCGCCATGAGCACGCGGCGCTCGAGCTGACGCTGCGCCCAGCGGTATCGGCGGGCGTTGTACGCGATCAGGGTCTCGATGTAGGCGGCGTCGACGCCGTGGGCCTCGCAGAGAGCACGGAGCGTGACGAGGTCGCGCTCGAGGTTGCCCCCGGCCACGCCCAGGCTCGGGCGGATGTAGGCGTGGGCGCCTATTCTCTTGTCCAGGCGCAGCGCGGGCGCCATCTCGCCCCAGTCCGCGCCCACCTCCTCGCAGAGATCCGCGAGGGTGTTGGCGTAGGTCACCGCGCCGAAGAGGTAGAGGTTGATCGCGGTCTTTGTCAGCTCCGCGCTCTCGTAGCGCATGGGCAGGACCGGGCAGCCGAAGCGCGCGAGCCCCTCGGCCAGCTCGGCGGGAAGGGGCCGCGCGGGGTCCGCCGCGCCCACGATCACCCGCTCCGGCGCGAGGAAGCGCTCCAGCGCGCGGCCGAAGATCAGCGTCTCCACCCAGTAGTGGAGGCGGATCCCGAGGCCGGGGCGCCGCGCCTCGATCTGCGCGCCGAGCGCGCGCGTGAAGCCGGGGGGCACCTGGCTCATGACCGCGAGCACCGCGCCCGGCCGCAGATACGGGATGGCGGCGTCGATCAAGCGCGTCACCGCGGCGGTGTCGCTGCCGTTGGCGTGGTCCGTGGGTACGTCGCGCGAGACGATGACCAGGGGGCACTCGCCCAGGGCCGCGGGATCGGTGGTGAAGCGCATGCGGCCGCGAGCCGCCGCGAACGCCGCGGGCAGGCCGGGCTCGTGCACGGGCAGCTCGCCCCGGCCGAGGCGCGCCACCGGCTCGCCGTCGAGGTCGACGCCCACCACCGGCGAGCCCAGGGACGCCCAGCCGACGCTCGACACGATGCCGAGGTGCGAGAGCCCGAGGAAGCCGGTCACGACGGGCGCGCTCACGCCTCGCCCTCCAGCCGGGCCGCCGCGGCCGCCTGTATCGTCCGGGAGATCCAGAGGTCGTTGTCGCGCGAGGTCCGCCCGGCCCGGGCCAGCTCCTCGAAGTGCCGGAGGTCGCCCGCCCAGGTCTGGTCGGGGCCCGGCACCGTCTCGCGGGTCTCGTCCGGCGGGCCGCTGGGAAGCGTGCGCCGGCGGACGATCAGCTCGCTGCCGGCCCACTTGGTGAGCCCGTCCATCTCGAGCTGGCCGCGATCGCCCGTCACCTCGATGCGCCATCGGTTTTTCCAGGCGAGGAAGCTGCATTCGATGACGACGGCGCGGTCCGCGGAGGCGAGGATGCAGTGGTCCAGCCCCTTGAGCTCGTGCCCGCGGCGCTCCCACACCCGGAACTGCTCGCCGAAGCGCCCGAACACGTGGCCGGCGAGGTCGATGAGATGACTCGCCATGTCCTCGAGAATGCCGAGCGGGCTGTCACGCCAGGTCCCGGCGATGCTCCCCGCGGTGCCGTTGCCGTAGAACATCCGCACCCGGTACAGCCGGCCCACCGTTCCCGCCTCGACGTGACGCTTGAGCGCCATCACGTGGGGCTCGAAGCGGAAGTTGTAGGACGTGTACCAGACGGCCTTCCCCGCCCGCGCGTGGCGATCGAGCTCGGCGGCGGCCGCCGCGTCCACGACCAGGGGCTTCTCCACCAGGACGTGCTTGCCGCGCGTGAGGTAGTACTCCATGAGGCGCGGCTTCACGTCGTTCGGCACGGCCAGGATGGCCGCGTCGTACCGGCCGTCGGGGCAGTCTTCGGGTCGGCGGTGGTCCGCCTCCGGGTTGAACGGATCCACCGTGGCCACGCAGCGGTCGCCGAGCACGGCGCGGCGCTTGCCGCCGATGTTGCCGAGCCCGACGATGACGTAGCGCATGGCTATTCGAAGTGCGCCCGCTTCTCGAGCCGAGTGATCTTCTCTTCCACCTCGGTGGGCGCGACCTGCCGATTGCCCTGGTGCTCGCAGGCGATGGCGGCGGCGATCGAGCCCAGGATGGAGGCAAGCACGATGTCCCCGGTCCGGACCAGCCCCAGCGACGCGTAGGCGAGAAGCGCATCACCCGCGCCGACGGGATCGACGAGCGTGTTCACCACGCTGTCCACCGTGAAGAACTCGCGGGGCATGTGGCCCGGCGTGCGGTAGCCGAGGAGGCCGCGCTCGCCCAGCTTGAGGATCAGGTGCTTGCAGCGCGCGAGACGGAAGAGCTGGAGCGCCAGCGGCCGCACCACCGAGTCCTGGTCGCCCAGCGCGAAGCGGGCTTCGCGCTCGTTGGGCGTGATCAGGTCGAAGTCGGTGAACTCGAGAATGTTACCCCACCGGTTCGAGACCTGACTGTCCGCGATCTTGAGGGCTCCGTCGGGGATCTGCTCGCGGAGGGTGCGGATGTTCTTCCGGTTGAAGATGCCGTGGCGGAAGTCGCTGAAGATCACCACGTCGGCCCGGCTCGAGCTCAGGGACTCGCCGAGGGCTCGAAGCACGCGGTCGGAGATGGCGCGGTTGTCCACGCGGTCTACCTGCAGCATCTTGTAGCCGTCGGCGATGAAGCGCTCCTTCTGGGTGGTGGGCCGCGTGCGGTCGATGGAAGCGTGCACCGTGATGCCCGCCTTCTCGAGATCCTGGAGGACGAAGTCCTTGGTCGCGTCGTTGCCCAGGACCGTCGAGAAGCTCACGTCGGCGCCCGCCGCCTTCACGTGCTTGGCCACCACCGCGGCCCCGCCCGCGAAGACGTCGGTCTTCTCGTGCTTGACGCTGAAGGTGGGCGACTTCGCGGTGGCGCCGAGCAGCGAGCAGTGGCTGTAGCTGTCCACGATGGTGTCGCCCACGACGTGGACACGCACCCCTCGGAACTGGCCGAGGGCCTCGCGCAACCGGTCGAAGCCGAAGCCCTCCGACTCCATGAGGGCGAGGAGCTTCTCCACCCCGAGCTTGGGCGGCGCCGACTCGATGAGGCGCGACGACGAGTAGACGACGTCGCCGGGAGTGAACACGATCTCGCCCCCGTAGCTCTCCAGGGTGTCGATCTCTTCCTGCGTCTTCGGCGGCACCCCCTCGGAGAAGTACTCGTAGCCCTTGGCGAAGTAGTCGGGCTGCAGGTACTTGATGTGCTCGATGGGCGTGGCGTGGGGATCGATGATGACGTAGTCCACCATCTCCAGCGCGGCGAGGTTGGCGGCGCGGAGATCCTGGGGCACGTACGGGCGGAAATCCGCCTTCGTCGCGTGCACGTCGGCGGTGAGGCTGGCGATCAGGAGATCCGCCTTCTCCTTGGCGTACATGAGATGGCGCAGGTGCCCGGGATGGACGATATCGAACATGCCATGGCACATGATCACGGTCTTGGCGCGCGGGCGCGGCCCGATGGCGGCGGCCAGCTCCTCCAGCGTCTTGATCTTGGCGTGATAATCGGGCTTCATCGCGCCAGGTGCTGGAACCACACGCGGGTGGCCGCCTCGATCTTCTCGGGCGTCCAGAGCGGCGCGGTGCGCCAGTCCTCGATGTGCCGGAGCATGGCGGCTACCCCCTGCGGAAAGGTCACCGTGGGCTTCCAGCCCAGGTGCGCCTGGATCCTGGTCACGTCCGCCCAGGTGCAGTCCGGCTCGCCCGGCCGCTTGGGCACGTAGACGACGTCGCCGCCCATCAGCCGAACCAGCTCGTTGATCGTCGGGGGTTCCCCGCCGCCGCCCAGGTTGTAGACCTCTCCACGCCGGTCGGACGAAGCAGCGAGGAGATAGGCCTGGGCCACGTCGGTGACGTACACGAAGTCGCGCCGCTGGGTGCCGTCACCCACCACCGTGAAGGGCTTCCCGTGGAGCTTCTGGGCGAGGAAGACGCCGAACACGGCGCCGTAGGCGCCGGTCGTCTTCACCCTTGGCCCATAGACATTGAACATCCGGATGGAGATCACGGGGAGGCCGTACACCCGGCCCCAGTGCAGCGCGGCGGCCTCCCCGAGGTGCTTGCTGAGGGCGTAGGGATACTCGGGCCGGATGGGCGCATCCTCGGTGGTCGGCAGCTCGGTGGCCAGCCCGTAGCACGAGGACGAGGCCGCGTACACGAGCTTCCTCACCCGGGCACGTCGCGCCGCCTCCAGCACCGCGAGGGTGCCGTCCACGTTGGCGCGCATGTAGTCGAGCGGCCGCTCGATGGAGGGCACGATGTCGCCGATCCCGCCGAAGTGGAACACGTAGTCGGCGCCGGCGAAAAAGGTGGAGTCGGCGGGTAGCGTGCACATGTCCACGGGCCCATCGAAGCGCAGCCGCCGATTGCTCCGATGCTGCGCGAGGTTCTCCTCGCGGCCGCCGACCAGGTTGTCCACGACCACCACCTCGAAGCCCCGCTCGAGGAGGAGGTCCACCATGTGGCTGCCGATGAAGCCCGCTCCTCCCGTGACGACCGCGCGCATGGCGCTAGGCCAGCCCCGAGGCCTGGATGGTCTTCACGTTGTAGTAGCGGATGTCCGTCGCCGCGTTCGGCACCTTGCCGGCGCGGAACGCCGCGCAGAGATCGCGCACCGCGTCCTCGATGGTCCGCCGGGGCGTCCAGCCCAGCTCGCGCTTGATCCTGTCGGAGGACACGTGGTACGAGCGCAAGTCGTTGCTGGGCGAGGTCTCGACCTTGATGGGCTCGAGCTCCGGCATCTCCCGCTCGACGATGCCTCGCACGATCTCGCCGAGCTGGGCCACGGTGTGGTTCTGGTAGGCGGCGTTGAAGGTCTTGCCCGCGATCATGTCCGCCGGCATCGTGAGCAGCTCCACGTAGAGGTCGGAGATGTCCTCGATGTGGATGTTGGGCCGCTTCTGCGAGCCGCCGAAGATGGTGATGCGCCGCTGGCTCACCGCCAGGCTGGTGAGAATGTTCACGGTGAGGTCCAGGCGCAGGCGCGGCGAGTAGCCGCACACGGTGGCGGGTCGGATGATCACGGTGGTGAAAGCGGGCGACTGGTAGCGCAGGAGGATGGGCTCGCACATGCCCTTGTACTTGTTGTAGTCGGTGAGCGGGACGAGCGGATGATCCTCGGTCACGTCGGGGGCGTCGCTCACTCCGTAGACGCTCGAAGTGGACGCATAGATGAAGCGGCGCACGCCGGCGCGCTTGGCCTCGGCCACCAGCGGCTCGAAGCAGTCGTAGTTGATGGACCGGCTGAGGGAGGGGTTCAGCTCGAAGCTCGGGTCGTTGGAGATGCACGCGAGGTGGATGACCATCTCCACGCCCTTCATGCTCCTCGCCACTGCGGCGGCGTCCCGCAGATCTCCCTTCACCCGCTCCAGCTTCGGGTGTCGGGGCAGCACGTCCTCGCCGAAGAGGAAGAGGTCGATCACCCGCACGCGATAGCCCTGCGCGAGGAGCTTTGGCACGAGCACGGCGCCCACGTAGCCGCCGCCGCCCGTCACCAGCACCAGCTTGCCGTCGGTCGCCATGGTCAGGCTCTCCGCGCCACGGTGTCCCGTTTCACGTGGATCGCCCACCACACCCGGGCGATCGCCCGCAGCGCCTTCAGGACGTTCTTGAACGAGACCGCCTTGGAGCGCCCGGACGTCCGCTCCACGTGGGTCAGGCCGACCTCCACCGCGCTATAGCCGGCGTGGAGGGCGTGAATGAGCATCTGGGTGAGGAAGTAGAAGCCGCCCTCGGTCTTGGGCAGCGACCGCGCCAGGGCCACGGGGTAGATGCAGGGGCCCTGGTAGTAACGCATCCTGAGCCCGAACAGCGCGTTCACCAGGGTCGTGGAGCCCCAGGTGAGCAGGCGCCGGTGGCGCTGCCGCGCCCGCGGGTTCTGGTGATAGGGGGCCACGATGTCGGCGCGGCCCACCGCGGCGAGGATGTTCCGAACCGACTCGCGCGCGATCTCACCGTCGCCGGCGAGGAAGCTGAAGTGCTCCAGCTTGGCCTCGTCCAGCGCCCGCTCGTAGGCGGCGGCGATGCCCAGGTTGCGCGGCTGATGCAGCGCGCGCACCCGCGGGTTCTCGTGGGCCAGGCGATCCGCCAGCTCGCGGGTGCCGTCGGTGCTGCCATCGTTGACGACGAGGATCTCGTACTCGGCGAGCACGCCCTCCGCCGCCCACACGATATCCGCGACCGCGCGCTCGAGATTGGCCACCTCATTGAACGCGGGGAGGAAGACGGAGACGCGCCGCCCGGCCTCCATCTCAGTAGGGTCCCGCGAACGTCGCCTGCACGTCGGCCACGCCCTTGGTGCTCGCCCCCGCCGCCTTGAGCACGTCCAGGCAGGCGCGCGCGATGGTCATGGGGTTGGGGTGGAACGCGTCCTCGAGCGGCTTGGAGACGGGCGCGGGAGAGTCCGGCGGCGTCACCCGCCGCACCGGCGCCTTGAGGGAGACGAAACCCTTCTCGGCGGCGATGGCGGCCACCTCGGCGGACACTCCGCAGAGCGCCCAGCTCGTGTCGGCCACCACCAGGCGCCCGGTCTTGCGCAGCGACGTGAGCACGAGCTCCTCGTCGAGCGGGCGCACGCTGCGGAGATCGATCACCTCGGCGTCAACTCCCTGGTCGGCGAGGATCCGCGCGGCGCGGAGGGCCTCGTAGGCCATCAGGGAGACGCCCACGATGGTGATGTCCGTGCCGGGCCGGGTCACCGCGCCCTTGCCGAAGGGCACCGCCTCCAGACCCTCCGGCACCTCACCCTCCAGCTCGTAGAGGGCGCGGTTCTCCAGCAGGACCACCGGGGCGGTGCCGGTGAGCGCGCTCACCAGCAGGCCCTTGGCGTCGGCGGGCGTGGCCGGCGTCCCCACGTGGAGCCCGGGGAAGTGCGCGAACATCGCCTGGAGACTCTGCGAGTGCGTGGCTCCCTGCCCCCAGCCGCGGCCGACGATGCCGCGCAGGACGATCGGCACCCCGGTGCCGTTGGCGAACATGTAGCGCCACTTCGCGGCGAGGTTGGCGAGCTGATCCATGCAGAGGAACATGAAATCGTTCCGCGGATGCACGACCAGCGGCCGCTTGCCCACCGCGGCGGCGCCGATGGCGATGCCGGTCATGGCGTTTTCGCCGTTGGGGATGTCGAAGACGCGCTTGTCGCCGAACCGCCGGTGCGCCTCGAGCGTGGTGCCGAAGATGCCCTTGAAGTCGTCCACGCCGATGCCGGCCACGAAGATGCTCGGGTCGGCCTCCATGCACTGGACCGTCGCCTCGCTGATCGCCTGCCCGTAGGTGAGTCGCCGCATAGGCCAGCCTCTCAGTACGTCCCGAGGGTGAGGTCTTCGACCGCGGGGAAGGGAGCCGCCTTGGCCGCGGCCACCGCGTGATTCACCGCGGCCTGGCTCGCCCGCGTCATGGCATCCACGTCGGCCGGGGTGCACAGGCCCTCGCGGAGAAGCCGCGCGGTGGCGGACTTGATCGGGCAGCGGGCGACCCAATCGTCGACCTCGGCCTTGGTCCGGTAGCCCTTGTCATGATCCCAGAGCGGCCCCACGTGCTCGCGCCAGCGATAGGTCGCGCACTCGATGAAGGCGGGGCCCGCCCCGCTCCGGCAATGGGTCAGCGCCGTCTGCGCGGTGTCGTACACCGCGAACACGTCGTTGCCGTCCACCGCCTGCGCGGGCAGGCCGTACGAGGCGGCGCGGGCGCGAATGGTCACGCTCGCGGGCTGGCGCACGTCCAGGCGCGTGTGCGTGGAGTAGCCGTTGTTCTCGCACACGAAGAGCACGGGGACCTTCTTGACCACGGCGAAGTTGAGCGCCTCGTGGAAGATGCCCTCCTCCACGGTGCCGTCGCCGAAGAAGCTCACCGCCACGCGCGGAAGGCCGTCCATCGCGAACGCCAGCGCGGTGCCCACCGCGACCGCCATGGTCTGGCCCAGGATCGCCGACGACGCCAGGACGCCCGCGGCGGGATCGGACAGGTGCACGGAGCCTCCGCGTCCCCGCGCGCAGCCCGTCTCCTTGCCGTAGAGCTCCGCCACCATCGCGTCGAGGCTGCCGCCCTTGGCGAGGTAGTGGGCATGGCAGCGGTGGCCGCTGTAGATCACGTCCGTCCGATGGAGCGCAGCGCAAACTCCCACCGCCACCGCCTCCTGGCCGATGGAGAAGTGGGTGGGGGTGCGCATCTCCTGGGCGGGGTAGAGGTCCGCCAGCGTCTCCTCCGCCCGGCGGATGCGGATCATGTCCCCCAGCAGCCGGCGCCCCAGCTCTCTATCCATCTCGCCCTCGACCCCCGGTCGGACGGCATATTGGTGGCCAGCCGCCCGGCGTCAGCCGGGATGGCATTCTTGGTCACCACGGACCCCCGGATGCTCCCCAAGAAGTCCGAAACGTCGCTACTTTAGCACTCACTGCCCCCTGGGGCAGCAAACCGCGTCGCTATGGGGAGCAGGAGGCGTGCCAGCCCCCGCTCGACAGGGACGGCGTCTTCGTGCACAGTCTCCCCACCACCTCCACCCAAGGAGCCAGCCCGTGAGCCAGTCCTCGGTGTTCCGCCGCCACTCCAGTGCCCCCCACCCCGAGATCGTCCGCGGCGAGGGGGTCTACCTCTACGACACCGAGGGGCGCCGCTACATCGACGCCTCCGGAGGCGCCCTCGTGGTCTCCGTCGGCCACGGCGTCCAGGAGATCGCCGACGCCGCGCGGGAGCAGACGGGACGGCTCGCCTACGTGCACGGCTCGGAGTTCACGTCGCCCACCGTGGAGGCGCTGGCCCGCGAGATGGCCCGTCGGGCGCCGATGGAGGATGCCCGGCTCTTCCTCGTGTCGGGCGGCAGCGAGGCCACGGAGACGGCCGTCAAGCTCGCCCGGGCCGTGCACGTGGCCCGCGGCGCCACCGGGCGCTACAAGGTCATCTACCGCTGGCCCTCCTATCACGGCGCCTCGATGGGCGCGCTGTCGGTGTCCGGCCGGCCCATCATGCGCGGCCCCTTCGCCCCCATGCTCGCCTCGTATCCGCACATCCCGGCGCCCTACCCCTACCGCTGCACCCTCAAAGGCTGTGGCGAGCAGTGCTCGCTGGCGTGCGCGGAGGAGCTGGACCTCACGATACGTCGCGAGGGGCCGGGCACGGTGTCCGCGTTCATCGCCGAGCCCGTCGTGGGCGCCTCCGCGGGCGCGGTGGTGCCGCCGCCCGGCTACTACCAGACCGTGCGGGAGATTTGCGATCGTCACGGCGTGCTCTTCATCGCCGACGAGGTGATGAGCGGCGTGGGCCGCACCGGCCGGTGGTTCGGGATCGAGCACTGGCCCGGCGTCCAGCCCGACATCGTCACCTGCGGCAAGGGCGTGACGAGCGGCTACATCCCCGGGGGCGCGGTGCTGGCGCGCGGCCGCCTCGCCGACGAGGTGGGCGGGCGCGGCGGCTTCCCGCATGGCTTCACCTACAGCCACCATCCGGTGGTGGCCGCGGTGGGGCTGGCGGTGCTGCGCTACGTCGAGCGTCACGGCCTCGTGGCCAAGGCGGAAGCCGCGGGCGCCCATCTGCTCAAGCGCCTCAACGGGCTCCTCGATCTGCCCGCGGTGGGCGAGGTGCGCGGGCTCGGGCTCCTGACCGCCGTGGAGATCGTCGCCGACCGGGCGAAGCGCGCCTCCTATCCGGGCGGCGCGGGAATGGCCGAGCGCATCCAGGCCGAGGCCATGCGGCGGGGCGTGGTGGTCTACGCCTCCGGCGGCCAGGACCAGGGCGCCGGCGATCTGCTGCTGGTCGGCCCGCCGTTCATCGTGACCAACGATGAGATCGACGAGACCGTGTCGACCCTGGGCGACGCCATCGCAGCCGTGACGCGCGCGTAGGATACTGGCGGGGGGGCCCCGTGATGGACGAGACCGCAGTGCCGGCCGCCACGGGCGTGGCGAAGGTCTTCGACCTCCACGCGCTCAAGGATTTCGCGCCCGAGCGGCGCGTGCGCAAGATGCTGTTCAAGACCGATCAGCTCTGGTCGGAGATCGCGTGCTACGAGCCCGGACAGTCCACCGTGATGCACCAGCATCCGCGGGAGGAAGAGGCGATCTACGTGCTCCAGGGCACGGCGCACATGTCCATCGACGGCCAGGAGGTCGTGGTGCCCGCGGGCGCCATCGTGCACTTCCCCCACGCGGTGCTCCACGACGTGCGGAACCTGGGCCCGGAGCGCTGCGTGATCATGTTCGTGAAGGTCAATCCCAAGGTCCTCAAGGGGGCCGCCGAGGAGGCGCGCCATGGGTAGCGTGGACCGCTGCGACAAGACCCTGCCCCTGAACGAGATGATGTTCTACGTCCGCCGGGATCCCGCGCTCCGCGCGCGGTGGACCCGCGACCTCGCCGGGCTCGCCCACGACTTCGGCCTGGGCGCCGCCGAGTACGAGGCGCTCCGCGACAAGGACGTGCGGCGCCTGCACGAGCTCGGGGTCCACCAGTACTACGTCCCCCAGATCCTCCGCCTCTTCTTCGGCGCCTCCGCCAACACCAACGCGCATCCCGCGCTCGAGGCGTACAAGAAGGCCTATCCCGAGGAGAGCGCGCGCTCCCTCGAGCTTCAGCAGCGCCTCGCCGCGCGCGGCGGGCAGGGACGCTAGCCATGGCCGAGATCGTCGCCGCCATGGCCCTCACCCACTCCCCGGGGCTGACCGGCTGGTTCGACGCCGCGCCCCCCGATCAGCAGGCCCTGGCCCGGAAAGCGCTCGACGACATGCGGAAGCGCCTGGAGGCGGCCCGGCCCGATGTCCTGCTGATGTTCAGCAACGACCATCTGCTGAACTGGCCCATCAACAACACGCCGGAGTACACCGTCGGGATCGCGGACCGCCACGTGGGGCCCGCGGACTGGTACGACGAGTGGCTCGCGCTGGACAAGTACGAGGTGCCCGGGCACCCGGCCCTGGCGCGGCACCTGGTCAATGCCGGCGCGCGGCAGCGGCTGGCGCTGGCGTATCTCCGCGACATGCAGTTCGACGACGGCATCTCGGTGCCGCTTCACTATCTGAATCCCTCCATGCTGATCCCGGTGGTTCCGGTCACCATGAACTGCACCGTCCCTCCCATTCCAACCCCCGCGCGCGCCTACGAGGTCGGGGTACGGCTGCGCGAGATCGTCCGGGCCTTCCCGGGACGGGAGCGCGTGGCGGTCATCGGCACGGGCGGGCTCTCCCACGAGCCCGGCGGCCCGCGCTACTTCTGGGTCGACGAGGAGTTCGACCTCTGGTTCCTCGACCTGCTCAAGCGCGGCGACCACACGGCGCTCCTGCGGGAGTGCACGCTCGAGCGCATGGAGGAGGCGGGCTCGGGCGGCACCGCCGAGCTCTTGGCCTGGATCCTCACCATGGCCTTCACCACCGGCCCCGCCGAGGTGATCGCCTACATGCCGGCCATCGCCTGGCGCTCGGGAACCGGCATGGTGGTCTGGAATCACATGGCCGCTTAGCCGGGCGCCGCCTGGCCTTGACTTGTATACATGCTGTCCCTAAGATTGCCGCCACGATGCCGGCGCCTCGGAAGCCTCGGGAGTACCTCGCGGATTCCGTCTATGCGGCCCTTCGAAGGGCCCTGGTCGAGGGGGAGTTCGACGCCGGGGAGCCGCTGACCGAGCAGGAGCTGTCGCGGCGCTTCAAGGTGAGCCGCACGCCCATCCGCGAGGCCCTCGCCAAGCTCGAGCGCGATCACCTCGTCCGCGTCGTGCCGAAGAAGGGCGCCTTCGTGCGCACGGCATCGCACGACGAGATCCGCGAGCTCTACCAGATTCGCGAGGCGCTGGAGGGGCTCACCGTGCGCCTGGCCGCGCCCCGGGTAGACCGCGAGGCGCTCGCCGGCTTCGAGGCCCGCTTCCGCGAGCTGGAGAGCCGGCCCACCCCGCCCGGCTACACCGAGATCCGCCCCCTCGGCGACGAGTTCCACGCGTTCCTGGTGAAGCAGGCGGGCAATGACAAGCTCGCCGCCATGCTCGACCAGATCCGCGGGCAGCTCCGCTCGGTGTGGACGATGTCCATCCTCGGCCCCCGCCGCTTGACCGGACTGATCCACGAGCACCTCGCCGTGATCGCCGCGCTCCGGGCGGGTGATGCCCGCCGCGCCGAGCGTCTCATGACCGCGCATGTCCGCCGGGTTCGCGACACCATCTTCCGACTGCTGGACTGAATCGAAGGAGAGCGCCATGACGACCCCCACCCCGTTCCGCGCCCGTCTCGAGAACGCCGTCAACGCCCGCCACAGCCGCATGAACCCCTTCACCGAGAGATGGGTCAACGGCGAGCTGACCCGTGCCCAGCTCGGCCAGTGGGTCTGCCAGCACTACCAGTACGTGTCGCAGTTCGCCCGCTGGTGCGGGACGATCTACGGGAACTGCCCGGACTCGGACGCGCGGGACTTCCTGCTCGAGAACATCATCGAGGAGGAGTCCGGGACCAAGCACGTCGATCTCCTCATCCGCTTCGGCGAGGCCTGCGGCGTGAGCCGCGCCGACGTCGAGAACGCCCGTCAGCTCCCCAGCACCCGCGGCCTCACCGCCTGGTGCTACGAGACGGCGCGGCGGCCGTTTCACGTCGCGGCGGCGGGCCTTCTCGTGGGTCTGGAGTCCCAGGTGCCGGGCATCTACAAGCGGAACCTCCCGCCCCTCACGACGCACTACCATTTCACCGACCACGAGGTGGAATTCTTCGCCATCCACATCGAGGCCGACGAGGTGCACGGCGAGCGCGGCTATCAGATCGTGGAGCGTCACGCCACCACGCCGGAGCGGCAGGCCGAGGCCGAGAACGCGGTGCGCGAGGCGACCGAGATGCGGTGGCAGTACATGACCGGCCTGCACCGAGCCTTCGTCCTCAAGGAAGACGCCTAGGGATGCCCGAGCACCGGGTCGCGTCGTTGTCGGAGCTGGTCCCGGGCCGGCCCATCGGGATGGATGTGGACGGCGCGCGGCTGGTCCTGGCCCGTGTGGGCGAGACGGTGTACGCGTGCGGGGACACGTGCACCCACCGCGGCGGGTTCCTGAGCGAAGGCCGTCTCAGCGGCCCGCGACTGTCCTGCCCGCTCCACGGGTGGACATACGACGTGCGGACGGGGCAATGCGTGCTGCCCACCCGCGGCGGCAGTGTCCCGGTGTACTCCGTGCGGATCGACGGGGACAGCGTCTTCGTGGAAATCCCGTGATCACGATCAAGCGGCTCACCCTCGAGGACGCCAAGCTCATGCTGGAGGCGGCGGAGCGCCGTGCCGCCGAGATCGGCGTGGCGGAAACCGTCTGCGTCTGCGACGACGGCGGCCACCCCATCGCGCTGCACCGGATGACGGGGGCGCGGCTCACCGGCGTGGAGATCGCCATCGCCAAGGCCTTCACCGCGGCCGGCCACCGCCGCCCCACCCACCGCTTCAACGAGCCCCCGGGCGGCCCCGCCCTGCCGGGAAACGAGGCGTTCGGCATCCATGCCATGCACCCCGGCAAGTTCGCCATCTTCGTGGGCGGCTTCCCCATCGAGGTGGAGGGCCAGGTCGTGGGCGGCATCGGGGTGAGCGGGGGGAACGGCGAGCAGGACACTCAGGTGGCGGAGGCCGGGCTCGAGGCCCTCCGGCGCGCCCTGGCGAATCCCACCCCCTGAGATTAAGGCGGGTCGTGCGCTAAGCTCGATTCATGGGACGTTTCATCAGCGTGGCGGCCCTGGTCCTGGTCACGCTCGTTGCCGCCGCACCGCCGGCGCCCGCGCAGTCCCTCGATCCCGCCTCCGCCGAAGCCCTGGCCGCCGTCCTGCGCATGCTGCAGGATCCGGTGGCGCGGGGCGCGGGCATCGCGGCCAATCCCGAGGCGGCGGCCATCGACCGGAACATGCGGGCGATGACGGGCGGCTCATCCGCTCTCATGGACGAGTTCTACGTGCTCGTCGCCGAGGTCTTCACCGACCTCGTCCAGGGCTCCGGGGGCGATCTCACCCGCATGCAGAAGTCGCTGGCCGAGGGCCAGCGAGATCCCGCCGGCTTCGCCGCCTTCCTCTCCCCCGCCACGCTCCAGCATCTCCGGGACCTCTCGAGCCGTATCACCGACCAGAAGCGCTAGGAAATAGCGGGGCCGGTGGAGGGGTCCGCTATCATGACGACGTGGGCGTGCTGACGCGGGTCTGGCGGCGGCTCGGGCGATCGCGGCGCGGCGTGAGCAGCGTGGAGCTGCTGCAGCGCGCGGAGCGCCTGCGGCGGGAGGGCCGATTCGAGGACGGCGCGGCCCTGGTGAGCGATGCGCTCAAGCTCGACCCGCGCAGTGTCCTGGGACAGCTCCTCGCCGGATACTTCCACGCCGCCCTGCGCAATGCGGACGGGGCGCGCGCCGCCTTCCGGACGGTGCTGTCCCTGGACCCCGAGCATCCGCGCGCGATGCTGGGCCTGGCCCGCATCGCCTTCGAGCACGGCGAGATGGGCCCGGCGCAGGAGCTCCTGGAACGCGCGGTGCGCGTCTATCCCGACTTCCCCGAGGCCATCGCGCTCCTCGAGGCCACGCGCGCGGTCGGCGCGGCCCCTCCGGCCGCGGCCGGGAGCGCCTCCGTTACTGCCCGGCTCGCGCAGATCGCTCGTCCCGACGGCGCCCGGGAATGTCTCTTCCTCGGTGCCGACGGGGCCGTGGTGTTCGCGCATCCTGCCACGGCCACCCGCGACGCGCTGGGCGCTCACCTGGCCCGCGTGGCCACGCTCGGCGGAGCGACCCTGGCGCGCGCGGGGCTGGGCCCGTTGCGGCGGGCCTGCATCGTCGCCAATCCCGGCACGACCTTTCTCGTCGCCGACGGGCGCCACGTGCTGGCGCTCACCCTGGGGCCCGACGTCGCGGCGGCCGCCGGCGAGCGTCAGGCCGCTGACCTCTGGGCCCGATTCACTGCGGCGGCCGCGGCATGAGCACGGGCGCGCCCGCGGTCCCGCCGGGGAATGCGCCGACGCGGGCGGCGGCGGTTCGCAGTATCCTGGGCGAGCTGGCGCGAATCAGCGGCGTGCGGGGCGGCCTTCTCATTGCCTCCGACGGCTTCGTCATCGCCTCGTCCCTGCCCGCGGACGTGGCGGTCGAGCCCCTGGCCGCGCTGGCCACCACGCTAGGGCGGGAGCTCGAGCTCGGCACCGGCAAGCTGAACCGCGGCATGGTCTCCAGCGCGTACTTCGTGGCGGACGAGGGCACCGTGTTCGTGGGGCCGAGCCCCATGGGCTTCGTGCTACTGCTGGCCGACCGCGCCGCCGACGTGGCGGCGATCCGGGGAGACTTCCGGCGCGCGCTCGACACCTTGCAGATGGCCTGGCGCGCGGGCGACCATACCGGCGGCCGCCTCTAGCCCGTCTGGCTGACCGTCACCCGTAGCACCTCCTCGACGGTGGTCACCCCGTCGAGGACCTTCTGAAGGGCGTTCTGGCGGAGCGTCTTCATGCCGGCGGCGAGGGCCGCTTCGCGGATCTCCGCAGTGGGGGCGTTCCGCAGGATCATCTCGCGCATCTGCTCGGTGATCGGCATGACCTCGTAGATCGCCACGCGCCCCTTCATGCCCGTGAAGCTGCAGGTCTGACAGCCCTTGCCTTTGTGGAGCTGCACCTTGCCGAGCCCCTGCGGCACGTGCCCGTAGGGCACCAGGCTCTCCTCGTCGGCCTCGTAGGGCTGCTTGCAGTCCTTGCAGATCTTCCGGCCCAGGCGCTGGGCGAGGATGAGGGTCAGGGCGGAGGAGACCAGGAAGGGCGGGATCCCCATGTCGAGCAGC
>DATEDO010000161.1:0-29954 GCA_035281625.1 Candidatus Methylomirabilota bacterium | reverse complement strand
CGCCGCTTCCGCGCCGCCGGCCGCGGTGTCGGCCTCCGCGCGCAGCAGCGCCGGCGGCGCCGCCGCGAGCCTCCCGCGCGACTCGATCTATTACCTGAACGGCGCCAAGTACCAGGAGCTGCAGCCGCAGGTCATCGAGATCGAGACCAACGTGGCGTTCTTCTCGCAGAAGAGCGAAGTGGTGCTGGGAAATCGCAAGGCGGAGACCCGCATCACCGACAAGCAGCCGCAGTTCTACAGCTACTTCGCCCCCACCGAGGCCCTGCTCGTGAAGCTCAAGCCCGGTGACAGCAAGAACGACCGCAATCTCAAGATGAGCAGCGGCGGTTACCATCCCTTCGGCGGGAGCTCCCGTCAGGGCGTGCGCAGCGAGGACCGCATTGCGGTGAAGAGCGAGCGAGAAGCCAACGGCTTCTATCGAATAGTCCCCGCGAATCCCCTGCCCCCCGGTGAATACGGCTTCATCGTCCTGAGCGGGACGAGCGCGGGCGGCCGGATGTTCGACTTCGGGATCGACTAGCGGCGGCGGCTGAAAAAGGCCCATCTGCTTCGTTGGCGCCCTCGGCCGCGGGCTCGACGTACGACTGTACGCCTCGCCCGCGGCCGTCGGGCGCCGCCTCGCATCTGGACCTTTTTGAGCCGCCTGGGGCCTGTGGCCCGTGGGCGCCTACGCTTACTTGAGGAGAGTGTCCCAGAGGGCCCGTCCGCGGTCGTCCGTCCAGGGTCGCGTGCCCACGGCGCGGGCCAGCATCTTCCCTTCCCGATCGATCAGCACCGCGGTGGGCGTGGCGGTCACGCGGTACTCGCTGGTGACGTCGCCGTCGACGTCCAGCAGAACGGGCACCGTCACCCCATGCCGACGGATCCACGGGAGCACCTTGCCGCGTCCCTCCTCGATGTTCACCGCGAGCACGCTCAGGCGCCGATCGCGGTAGCGGCGCGCGAGCTGCTCCACGGTCGTGGGCAGCTCCTTCTCGCAATAGGGACACCACGTCGCCCAGAAATAGAGCAGGACGACGTCGCCGCGCAGGCTGGCGAGAGAGACGGAGCGGCCGTCGAGGTCGGACAGCGCGAGCGGGGGCGCGGCGGTGCGAGGCGTGGCCACGAGCTGCAGCGCGGCGAAGGCCTCCGGCGTCGGATCAGCCGCGGGTCCCGCGGACGGCGCCGCGAACAGCAGCCCCGCCGCGAGCAGCGCGGCGCCGAGCGTCGTGCCCGCCCTCCGGCCGGGCCTCACGGGCCCTCGATGCGGTAGGCGGACGCGTCGGGCTTGAAGGCGCGCGGCAGCCACAGGGGACGGCGGAGCCCGCCGGGCCCCGGCGCGGGGCGCGTCATGGCGAGCCAGCGGCGGTACACCTCGTGCGCGCGGTCGGTGTCCACGAACACGTCACCGTAGCGATCGTCGGGACCTGGGCGCGCGGCGCGGACCTTCTGATGCCAGCAGTGCTGGCCGCTCACCGGATCCGGGTGCACGGGGAAGGTGAGGTTCTGGTGCACGCCCGCGTCCTCCCACCACACCCGCGAGGAGTCCGGGTCGGCGCTGGGAAAGGGCCGCACGCCGTGCACGTGGCGCATGCGCCAGCGGCCCGGCGCCTCGCGCTTGAGGTCCACCAGCGCGGTGGACCACCGCTCGCCGCCCGTCGACTCCTGGAGGCGCCAGCGCCCGATGTGATGCGAGCAGGCGACCACGCCCGGCCGGATACCCTCGGTCACCCACACCCGGTCCACGAAGTGGCCGATCTCCGTCTCGATCTTCAGGAGCTCGCCGGTGCCCACGCCGAGCCGCGCCGCGTCCTCCGGATTCAGCCACAGCGGGTTCGAGTGGGAGATCTCGTAGAGCCACTTCGCGTTGCCGGAGCGAGAGTGGATGAGGGTGGGCAGGCGGAAGGTGGGGAGGAGCAGCATCTCGCCCTGCGTGCGGTCGATCACCGACCAGTGCACGTGGCTGCGCGCGTAGGTCGGCACCGCGTGATCGCCCCACTTCCAGTCCTTGAGCGTCTTCGAGTAGAACTCGAGCTTGCGCGACGGCGTGGGGAAGCCCACCGCCACGCGGCCGTCGATCTCCACCCCCACCGCGGCGCCGCCCTTGGCCACCACCCCGGTGAGGGGATCCACCGCCGCGCCCTCGCGCTCGGCGGGCGCGGGCGGCTTCTCGTGCGAGGCGTACACCCCACCTTCGACGAGGAAGGCGCCGAATTTCCGCATGTACTCCAGCGGCGTCAGCCCCTCCTTCTGCGCGGCGGCGGGCAGGCCCGGCACGCTCGACTCGAAGATCCAGCGGTAGAACTCCTCGATGCGGAGCTTCTCGCCCGGCCGGTACGGCGACTCGAAGTACTTCCGGATGCCGAGGGCGCCGTCGGGATCGATACGCCACGACAGCTCGATCCAGAACTCATCTTCCTCCCACACCTGCCCCAGCCCGGCCGCCTCGTGGGCCTGCCACGTCCAGTCGAAGCGCTTGCCCTGCTTCTCCAGCGCCACCCGCAGCACCGGCTGGCGGAAGCCGATCCAGCGCGCGGCGTGGGTCTCCTGGCTCATGAGGTCGTGACGCTCGGAGGCGTGTCCCATGGGCAAGACGTAGTCGGCGAAGTGCGCGGTCTCGCTCCAGATGGGGGTGAGGCAGGCGTGGCGCTCCACCTTGGCCTCGTCGGTCAGCATCTCGATCCACGACATGCCGTCCGGGTTGGTCCACACGGGGTTGTAGACGCGCGTGAAGTACATGGCGAGCTTGCCGCGCCGCTCGCGCAGGAGGTGGGGCAGGAGGAAGCTCATCTCGAAGAAGGCGAGCGGGTACTCGCGCGGCATCAGGAGCTCGCTCCACACCTTCGCCGGCGGCGGCATCATGGGCGGCGCGGGAATCGCCTTGTTGAAGCCCGACGGCGCGGTGCCGCCCGGCGTCGCCACCGCCCCCGCCAGCACCACGAGGAGCTCCAGCGCACGCGCCACCTCCCAACCCCAGAGGTTGCCGGCGGCGGCGTTGCGCCAGACGTGGGTGGAGAGCGCGCCCTCCGCGCGGCCGATCTCGCGCGCGACCTCCTCGATGCGCGCGGCGGGCACGCCCGACTCGCGCTCGGCGAACTCCGGCGTGTACTCCGCGTAGAGCGCCTTCACCGCGGCCTCGAAAGCGTCGAAGGTGACGGGCCTCGCGGGATGCTCCTCACGCAGGTACTCTTCCCAGTTCACCCAGCGGCGGACGAACTCCCGGTCCCAGGTGCCGTCGCGGAGCAGCACGTGGCACATCGCCAGCAGCATCGCGGCCTCGGTGCCCGGCCACGGCGACAGCCACCAGTCGGCCATGGACGCGGTGTTGGAGAGCCGTGTATCGACCACGCACACCTTCGCGCCGGCCTGCTTGCCCTCCACGATGCGCTGCGCATGGGGGTTGAAGTAGTGGCCGGCCTCGAGGTGGGAGGACAGGAGCAGGATGACACGGGCGCGGGCGTGATCCGGCGAGGGCCGGTCGAGCCCGTGCCAGAAGGCGTACCCGGCGCGCGCGGAGGCGGAGCAGACATTGGTGTGGCTGTTGTGGCCGTCGATGCCCCAGGCATGGAACACGCGCTGGAGATACACCAGCTCGTGCCCCGGTCGGCCGAGGTGGTACATGACCTCGGTGGGGCGCTTCTCCACGAGGGCCTTGCGGATGCGCCCCGCGATGTCGTCGAGCGCCTCGTCCCAGGTGACGCGCTCCCACTTGCCTTCACCCCGCCCGCCCGCGCGGCGCAGCGGGTAGAGGATGCGCTCGGGATCGGTGACCTGATTGAGCGTGGCCGGGCCCTTGGCGCAGTTCCGCCCGCGGCTGCCCGGATGCGCCGGATTGCCCTCGAACTTCTGGATGCGCAGGGTGCGCTTGTCCACATAGGCGAGGAGCCCGCAGGCGGCCTCGCAGTTGAAGCAGATCGTCGGGATCAGGGAGTACTGGCGCTTCTCCCGCCGCGGCCAGGCGCGCGCGTCGTACTCCTCCCAGCTGTCCCACAGGGCGGAGGGCGGGAAGCGATGGAGGCCCTCGGGCGGCGCCTGGAGGTCGCGGGCCACGGGGTGCAGCGGCTCGGTCACACGATGGGTCATGGAGACCTCAGCTCAAGGGCACCGCCTGGCCCGCGCGAACCCACAGATCCTCGTAGAGCCAGAGCCCGGCGAGGGCGAGGGCGGCGGCGACCGTCCACGCCGCGGGCGACGACGTCACGAGCATGGCGCAGGGCAGCGCCAGCCCCAGCACCACCACGCCCACCCAGAGCCGCGTGGCGAGCGGCCCTCGCGCGAGCCACCGCGCGGCGCGGGCGGCATCGCGCGTGGGATGCGAGCCGAAGAGCTCGGCCACGAGCACCACCGCGAGCGACGCGAGGGCGCCGAGGAGGAGCAGCCGCAGGCCCCACGGCGCGCCGAGCCCCCCGCCCCGCGCGCGCGCCACCAGGAGCAGCGCGGCGCTGCCCGCGGCGAGGGCGGCGGCCACCAGATGCGGCAGGGTCAGCGGGCTCTGCCAGAAGTCGCGCCCCTCGGCCTGCCCGAAGAGGAAGGCGCTGTAGCCGGCGGCGGCGACGGCGAGCAGCACCACCGGGCCCGCGAGATAGACCAGCGCATGGGGATGACCGGTGATGCCGGCGGCGAGCCATGCCGCGGCCGCCCCGCCGTACGCGATCAGGATCCAGCCGCCCCACACCAGCCAGGAGCGCCAGTTGGGCTTGAAGAGGAGATAGAGAAAGCGCTCGGGCCGCTTGAGGTCGGCCACGAGGAGGGCGGTGGTGAGAAAGAGGAAGAGGAGGGCGAGGAGCGGCGCCGCGCGGCCCGCCAGCTCATTGCCGGACGCGAGCCCGGACAGCATGCCGAGCCCGGCCACGAGGAGGGCGCCCGCCGCCACCGACTTGGTCCAGAGATAGGCGGACACCTTCCATCCCCACGGCCGCTCGGGATGCGCCACGTCGTACACCGTCCGCGCGAGCGCGCGGAGGTCGAGGGGCGCGGACGGCGGCGGCGGCAGGGGGGCGCTGGCGCGATTGGGCTGCCCGGGCACCGGGATGTCCGAGACCTGCGCGAAGACGTACTGCCCATCGCGCCGCTGCATCTCGGGGGACAGCGCCGAGGCCTCCGCGCCGAGATAATAGACCTTCGGCAGGGTCCCCTGCTCCGGCTTCCGCACCTGCACCGGCTGGGTGGCGACCAGCCGGGCGATGGGCGTCGCCGGCTCGTCGAGGTCGCCGGCCACGATGGCCTGGACCGGGCACACCACCGCGCACGCCGGCTCCAGGCCCACCTCCACCCGGTGCGCGCAGTAGTGGCACTTGGCGGCGGTCTGCGTCTCCGGGTCGATGTACAGCGCGTCGTAGGGGCAGGCCTGCATGCACGACTTGCAGCCGATGCACCGCGCGCCGTCGAAGTCCACGATGCCGTCCGATCGGCGATAGAGGGCCACCGTGGGGCAGATGGTGACGCAGGGGGCGTCGTCGCAGTGGTTGCAGCGCAGCACCGTGAAGTAGCGGCGCGTGTCGGGGAACGTGCCCTTCTCGATGTACTTCACCCACGTGCGGTTGACGCCGAGGGGAACCGCGTTCTCTTCCTTGCATGCCACCGTGCAGGCGTGGCATCCGATGCACTTTCGCTGGTCGATGACGAAGCCGTATCGCACGATCGCTCCCAGTGCTCGACCGGCTAGCGGCCGAAGAGATCCCACCACAGGCGGATCGCCACCAGCATCACCACGCCGGCGAGCATCCCCCGCAGGAGGCCGACGGGGGCCCGGCGGCTCACCGCCGAGCCCATCGGGGCTCCCAGCACGGAGCCTAGCATCACCAGCGCCGTGGGGCCGAGAGGGATTTGGGCGCCGAGGGCCTTGCCGATGACGCCGCTCACCGCCGACACTCCCGTCACCGCGAGCGAGGTTCCGATGGCGAGGCGCATGGGCAGGCGCAGCAGCGTCACCAGGACCGGCACCGTCAGGAAGGCGCCGCCCGAGCCGACCAGCCCCGCGCCCACGCCGATGAGCCCGAGCGCCACCGCGGCCGCGGCCAGGTTCACCGACGGCGACTGGGCGTCGGGGCGCTCGTCCGAGAGGGGCACCAGGAGCAGGGGCAGCGCCACCGTCGTCATCAGCGCGAAAACGGCCAGCAACACGTAGCCGGACACGCGGCTGGAGCCGAGGGCGCCGGCAAACGTGCCCAGCGCCATCGCCACGCCGCCCACGATCGCGAGCCGGCGGTGCACGGCCGCATGACGGCCGTGGCTCCACGCGCCGAGGAGCGAGGCGACGAGGACCTGGACCATCGACACTCCCGCGACCCCGCGCATATCGAGCGCGCCCACACCGAGGAGCGGGGGCACGTAGTAGAGCAGCGGTATCATGACGATGGCGCCGCCCACGCCGAGAAGGCCGGACACGAAGGCCCCCGTGAACCCGAGCGCCGTCAAGGTGACGGCGAAGGCCGGCGTCACACGCGCCGCCGGCCGGCGCGCGAGCGGTACACGCGCGGGACTACCTCAGGCTCGCGTAGTACGCGGCGAGGTCGGCGAACTGCTCGTCGGGGAGGGTCTTCATCAAGGCCTTGAGCGCCGCGAGGGCCGCATCGCCCGGATTTCGCGCGTCCCGCTTGAACAGCTGCATCTGTTCCCGCAGATAGCCGGGCGGCTGGCCGGCCATGCTGGGAATGCCCCTCGCGGCGTCGCCCTTGCCGTTGGCGCCGTGGCAGATCACGCAGGGCGCCGAGGCCACGCGCCCGCGCTCCACCGCCGCCGCGTCGAGCTTCACCGGCGTGGGCTCCATCCGCTGGGCGGCGAAGTACCCCGCCACCGTGTCCACGCCGATGTCCAGCACCTGCTTGGCGTACGGGCCCATCTCCGGGGAGGGTCGGGCATTGGTGGAATAGGCCTGGATCTGCTTCTTGAAGTACGCGGCATCCATGCCCGCGATGATCGGCATCACGTCGGACTTGCTGTTGCCGTTGACGCCGTGACAGGCGGCGCAGGTCACCACTCGCGCGGCCGCGGTCTCGAAGAGCAGCGGCGCGGGCGTCTGGGCATGCGCGGGCGCGGCGACCCCCACGGCGGCGGCGACCGCGGCGGCGATGAGGACGGCGATGCGAACCCTCGGCATGTGCGAATCTCCCCCGGCGCCTAGCCGATCACGTCCTGCCAGATGCTCTGGGTCCAGCCCACCGCGCGCGCCGCCACCGATGCCGACTGCGCGGGCGTGAGCCGCTGCTCGATCTGCACGACCTTGCCGTTCTCGATCTTGTAGGCGTTCACCACCGCGATGGCCTCGCGGTCGCTCACCCAGCTGTAGCAGGTATTGCCGGGCGCCACCAGGGGGACCGGCCGGTCGTTCAGGAGCGACACCGCGGCGATCGCCGCGATCTTGCCCATGTTGTTGGCCACGTTGCCGGACTTGGGCACGGGCAGGCCGGTGGTGGCGTCGCCCACCACGTGGATGCCCTTGGCCTTCACCGACTCGTACGTGGTGTGATTGACCTCGCACCATCGCTTGTCGGCGCCCACGAGATTCGCGTCCACCGCGATCTGTCCGGCGCGCTGCGGGGGGATCAGGTTCAGCACGTCGTACTTGATGCGGTCGAACTCGGTCCGCACCTCGCGGGCGCCGGGGTTCACCCCGATGACCCGGTTGGTGGCCCGATACTCGATGTTGGGGTACGCCTTCCACGCCTCGCGGAACAGCGCGGTCTTGGAGACGATGTTCGGGTTGGCGTCGAGCACGAGCACCTTCGCTCGCGGCTTGGTGGTCTTGAGGTACCAGGCCACCATCGAGATGCGCTCGTAGGGGCCGGGCGGGCAGCGGTACGCCACCGGGGGCACCGAGATGACGAAGACGCCCCCGTCCGGCATCGCCTGGATCTGCCGGGCGAGCTGCACGGTCTGCGGGCCCGCCTTCCACGCGTGGAGCACGGTGTCCTTGGCCGCGGGCAGCCCCTCCACCTGCTCCCAGAGAAAGTCCACGCCGGGCGAGACGATGAGCCGGTCGTAGGCGAGGTAGCCGTCGGCCACCCGCACGCGCTTGGTATCGGGCTCGATGGCGAGGGCGGCCTCGTGGCGGACGATCACGCCCCGCTTGCGGAGCCCGTCGTAGCCGAAGCTCAGGCTGTCGATGTCGCGCAGGCCGGCGAGGACGAGGTTGCTGAAGGGGCAGGAGACGAATTGTTTGTTCGGCTCGAGGAGCACCACCTCGACGCGCGGATCGCCCATGCGCACGTACTTGGCGGCGCTGGCGCCGCCCCACCCGCCGCCGATCACGATCACGCGGCGCCGGCCGGCCGCCGGCCGCTCGCTCACGCTCGTCGCGCAGCCCGCGAGCGCGCCGGCCGCCGCGGTGATACCGGTCCCCAGGAAAGTCCGCCGCGTGAATGTGCTCATGGCGCCTCCTTGGAGCATGCGAGGCGATACTAGACGACGCGCCTCGAAACCACCACCGATTTGTTCCGCACGGCCGCCGTCAGGCCCCGACCACGCGGCGGACCGCGGCGAGGATCTCGTCGGGCGAGCCGGCGAGATGCGTGGCCGGGGGCAGCGGGGGTGGCGCGTACTTGAGACCGCAGCCGGTCAGCATCATGACCACGCGGTCGCCCGGCGCCACTTCACCGGTGGCGCGCAGGTGAATGAGCGCGGCCAGCGCGGCCGCCGCCTCCGGGGCGGTCCAGACGCCCTCGGTTCGGGCCAGAAGCCGCTGGCTTTCCACGATCTCGTCCTCGCTCACCGCCTGGCCGCGCCCGCCCGTCTCGCGCAGGATGGCGAGCATCTGCCTGCCGGCGAACGGGCCGGGCACGCGCAGGCCGGCGGCGTGCGTCACCGGGTCCTCCCACATCGTCGTGGTCTCGGCCTTGTCCTCCCACGCGCGCACCACCGGGGCGCAGCCCTCGGCCTGCACGGCCACGAAGCGTGGCTGCGGCGACTGGATCCAGCCGATGGCGGCGAGCTCCGCGTAGGCCTTCCAGATCCCCACCAGCCCGGTGCCGCCGCCGGTGGGATACATGAGGACGTCGGGCGTTTCCCAGTCGAGCTGCTCGGCCAGCTCGAGGCCCATGGTCTTCTTGCCCTCGAGGCGATACGGCTCCTTGAGGGTGGCGAGGTCGAACCAACCCAGCCGCGGGGCCACCTGGGCGATGAGCCGCCCGGCGGTGGCAATGGAGCCGTCCACGGTGAAGACGTACGCCCCGGCCAGCACCGCCTCGGTGATGGCGGCTTCCGGCGTGCCGCGCGGCACCACCACCGCCACCGGCACGCCCGCGCGCGCGCCGTACACCGCGGCGGCGCCGCCCGCATTGCCCGCGGAGGGAATCATGAGCCCCTTCACGCCGAGCGTGCGCGCCTTGGTCACCGCCATGCCCAGGCCGCGCGCCTTGAAGGAACCGGTGGGATTCTGGCCTTCGTCCTTGGCCCAGAGATGGCGCATCCCGAGATGCGCGGCGAGCCGGGGCAGGGGCAGGAGCGGCGTGCCGCCCTCGCCGAGCGTCACCGGCTCCTCGCCGTCGGCCAGGGGGAGCAGCTCGCGAAAGCGGTACATGCCGGGCGGGCGGGATCGCAGCACATCCTTGGTCACCGCGCGCGCCACCGCGGGCAGGTCGTAGCGCACCGCGAGCATCTGGCCGCAGGCCTCGCACACGGTGAGGAGCCGTCCCGCCTGATGCGACGTCCCGCAGACGGTGCACTCGATGTGGGTGACGAAGCTCATGCGCGCGTGAGGCTCCGGTCCACGGCGAAGAGGTGCCAGTCCCCCGGCACGCCCTTGAGCGTGTGCCGTCCCCGATCCGCGAACGCGAGGCCGGAGCCGGCGACCAGATCGCGCACCGTGCTCGACACCAGCACCTCGTCGGGCTCCGCCACCGAGGCCACCCGCGCGCCGATGTGCACGGCGATGCCGGCGAGCTTCTGGCCCAGCACCTCGCACTCGCCGGTGTGCACCCCGGCGCGCACCTTGACCCCCAGCGAGCGCACCGCCTCGCCCACCGCGCACGCCGCGCGCACCGCACGGGCGGGCCCGTCAAAGGCGGCGAGCACGCCGTCGCCCGCGGTGTCGATCTCGCGACCCCGGAAGCGTCCCACCTCGCGCCGCACCGCCGCGTGGAAGCCGCCGAGGAGCTCGCGCCACCGGCGATCGCCGAGCGCCACCGCCTGCTCCGTCGAGCCCACGATGTCGGCGAACACCACGGTGGCGAGCACCCGGTCGGGCTCCGCGTCGGTCGGGATCTCACCGAGGAAGCTCCGGATCTCCCGCAGGACGTGCTCGGCGTTGTCCGCGAAGGGCAGATGGTCGATGCCCGGCAGCTCGACCAGCTTCGCCCCCGGGATGTGGGCGACCATGTAACGGCTCGCCTCCACGGGAACCACCCGGTCGCCCACGGGGTGGAGGAGCAGCGTCGGCACCCGCACGCTCGGCAGGATCCGCCGGACGTCGATCTGCGCGTTCATCCGGAGCACCTGCGCGCTCGAGGCGGGGCTCGCGCTCATCCGCGTGAAGCGCGCCCACCACTGCACGAAAGCCTCATCACGCATCCGGCTGGGCGCGCGCTCGGCGAGCCCCACCGGGCCGCCCCACCCCTGGACGGTGGACTCGGTGAAGCGCTCCCAGTCCTCGGGCATCGGCATCCACGGGTGATCACTGGATCGGATCCGGCGCGCGTAGGAGCCATGCGTGATGAGGGCGGAGGCGCGGTCCGGATAGGTGGCGGCGAAGAGCACGCAGAGCGGCCCCCCCTCCGAGTAACCGAAGAGGGCGGCGCGGTCGGAGCCGACGGCATCCATGACCGCCCGGACGTCGTCCATGCGCGTCTCGAGCCCGGGCATGTCGGGCACTCGGTCAGAGAGTCCCGTGCCGCGCTTGTCGAAGAGAATGAGCCGGGAGAAGCGGGCGAGGGACTCGAGGAACCGGACGGCGGAGGGCTCTTCCCAGAAGACCTCGACGTTGGAGATCCAGCCCGGCACCACGACCAGATCACGCGGCCCTTCGCCGACGACCTGATACGCGATCGAGACGTCACCGCTCTTGGCGTATCGGGTCTGGGGCGGCATCCGCGACGCGCGTTAGTGCGCCTTCTCCTTCTCGGCCTTCGCCTCCTTGACGACCTTCTCGGCGATGTGGGCGGGCACCTCTTCGTAGTGGGACGGCTCCATGGAGTAGGCGCCCCGGCCGCCCGTCATGGAGCGGAGGGTGGACTCGTAGGTCAGCATCTCCGCCATCGGGACCTGGGCGCGGACCTGCACCACCTCGCCGTCCGGCTCCATGCCCACCACGCGGCCGCGACGGCCGTTGATGTCGCCGATGACGTCGCCGGCGTTGTCGGAGGGCGCCGTCACTTCCACGTTCATCACCGGCTCGAGGAGCACGGGGTGGGCCTCCATGAAGCCCTTCTGGAGGCCCATGGACGCGGCGATCTGGAACGCCATGTCGGAGGAGTCCACGTCGTGGTACGAGCCGTCGTAGAGAGTGACCTTGAGGTCGACCACGGGATAGCCGGCCATGATGCCGCGCTTCATGCAGTCGCGCACACCTTTCTCGACGGACGGGATGAAGTTCCGCGGGATGGCGCCCCCGAAGATGTCGTCCACGAACTCGAAGCCGCCGCCGCGGGTGAGCGGCTCGATCCGGAGCCAGGTGTCGCCGTACTGACCGCGCCCACCCGTCTGCTTCTTGTACTTCCCCTGCACCTCCGACCGCCCCTTCACCGTCTCCTTGTAGGGGATGCGCGGCGGCAGCACCACCACGTCCACGTTGTACTTCCGCTTCATGCGCTCGACCATCATCTCCACGTGCATCTGCCCCATGCCGGAGACGAGGAGCTGCTTGGTCTCGGAGTCGAAGTGGTGATGGAGAGTTGGGTCTTCCTCCGCCATCCGGTGAAGCGCGGTGGAGATCTTGTCCTCGTCACCCCGGCTCTTGGGCTGTATGGCGAACGAGATGGCCGGCTCGGGGAACGTGATGCCGGCCAGGAGGAAGGGCTGGCCCTCGTCGCAGAGGGTGTCGCCGGTGAGGGTGTCCTTGAGCTTGGCGACCACGCCGATCTCGCCCGGCCCCAGCGCCTCCACCGGCTTCTGCGTCTTGCCCTGCAGCCACCCGATGTGCCCCACGCGCTCCCTCGTGCCCCGGGTGGCGTTGAACACCTGACTGTCCGCCTTGAGCGTGCCGGAGTAGACGCGGAAGAGGGAGAGCTTGCCCACGTGGGGATCGGAGATGGTCTTGAAGACGAGCGCGCTGAAGGGGGCCTTCGGGTCGGCGGCGCGCGTGGCGGCCGCCTTCGACTTCACGTCGGTGCCCTCGGTGGCCCCGACGTCGGCGGGCGACGGGAACTCCTCCACGATGAGGTCCATCAGAGGGTGCACGCCGATGAGCCGCGTGGCCGCGGCGGCGAGCACCGGCACGAGGGCGCCGCCCGCGATGGCCTTGCGGACGGCTTCCAGCATCTCCCCCTCGGCGATGGACCCCTCCTCGAGGTACTTGGCCAGGAGATCGTCGTCGGTCTCCGCCGCCGCCTCCGTCAGCTTCTCCCGCCACTCCTTGGCGGCCTCCATGGCGTCCGCGGGGATGTCCGCCTCGCGGGACTTGCCGTCGGCCACGAGGAGGGCCTTCATCTTCACGAGGTCCACCACGCCCTGGAAGCCCGCCTCGCTGCCGATCGGGACCTGAAGCGGGCAGAGCCGGCCCTTCAGGCGACGCTGCAGCGACTCCAGCGCGCGGTAGAAGTCGGCCCGCTCGCGGTCCATGCGGTTGATGATGATGATCCGGGGAAGGCCGTAGTCATTGGCCATCTTCCAGACCTTCTCCGTCTGCACCTGCACGCCCGCCACCGCATCCACCACCACCACCGCGGCGCCCGCCGCGCGCAGGCCCGCGCGGGCGTCAGAGATGAAGTCGCCATACCCAGGGGTGTCGATGAAGTTGAGGCGGTGGCCCTTGTAGTCGCAGAAGGCCGCCGCGGTGGAGAGCGAGATCTTTCGCTTGATCTCGTCGGGATCGAAGTCGGTGGTGGTGGTCCCGTCGTCCACGCGGCCGAGGCGATTCACCGCCCCGGCGGCGAAGAGCATGCCCTCGACGAGCGAGGTCTTGCCCACGCCACCGTGCCCGACGATGCCGACGTTGCGGATCTTTCCGATGTCGAGCGCCATGTCTGCCTCCCCGTTGAACCCGACACGACGGATAGTGCGACGGAAGAAGGAAGAGGGCTGATGTGACGGGGATGCTACCACACGCGGAGAAGCGCTTCTAGGGGGCGGCCGGGCGCCGAGAAGGGCCCAGGCACGAGGCAGCGCCCGAGAGACGGGCGCGAGGCGTCGTCGCTCTACGCGGAGCGCCCGCCCGAGGGCGGCGGCGAAGCGGCGGGGCCCTTCTCCCGGCCCGGCGGGGCGGCCGCCACGCGGTTGGCGAGGACGCCGATGCGCTCGACCTCGGCTTCCATCCGGTCGCCGGCCTTCAAGAAGTGGCCGGAGGCCGCGCCGACGCCGTCGGGCGTGCCGGTGGCAATGACGTCCCCGGGGCGAAGGGTGAGGCCCTGCGAGAGGACCTCGATGCACTGATCGACGGGGAAGATCATCTTGGAGGTGTGGCTCGACTGGCGCACTTGCCCGTTCACCCGCATCGAGATGGCGAGCGCCTGCGGATCGGGGACCTCGTCGGCGGTGACGAGCACCGGTCCCATGGGACAGAACGTGTCGAGGGACTTGCCCTTGAACCACTGGCCATGGCGCTTCTGGAGGTCGCGGGCGGTCACGTCGTTGATGACGGTGTAGCCGAAGACGTGCTGCAGGGCGTTCGCCCGTCGGATGTCGCGCCCCCCCATCCCGATCACCGCGGTCAGCTCCACCTCGTAGTCCAGCTCCTTGGTCACCGCGTGATGCACCACGCGCTCGCCGGGACCGATGATGCAGTCGGCGGGCTTGGTGAAGTAGACGGGATGCTCGGGCACCGCGGCGCCGCGCTCGGCGGCGTGATCGGCATAGTTGCGGCCGAGACAGAACACGTTGCGCGGCGGGGTGATGGGCGCGAGGAGCCGCACCTTGGCGAGGGGATACGCGAGGCGGCGCGTGGCCAGCTCGTCGATGGACTGCGCATCGACCAGCCGCTGGCCCGCCTCCCACGCTTCCCGGGCGCGGGCGAGCGCGTCTGGCCCGCCCTCCACCAGATCGAGCATGCTCTTGGGGAACCCGCCGAGCCCGCGGCCGACCGCGCCGCGCTGGGCCGCGAGATCGCGCGCGATGGCGCCCAGGTCGAGCACCGCCTCGTGCCAGATCGCGCCGACGCGGCCCTGGCTCCGCCCCTTGCGGAAAGTGACCAGGTGCATGGCTTACTCCTCGTCGATGCCGGCGCTGCGGCGGGCGGGCAGGGTCTTGCCGGCCTGCCGGGCGATCTCCTCGAGCTCGCGGGGCAGACCGAAGCGGACGTCCTCCTCCACCACGTGCACCTCGCGCACCTCGGCGGCCTGGCGCGCTTGCAGCGCCTGCACGACCTCGGTGACGAGGAACTCCGGCGTGGACGCGCCCGCGGTGACGCCCACGCGCGTCGCGCCCTCGAGCCACTCGGGGCGGATGTCGTTCTTGTCGTTGATGAGGTACGACGCGGTGCCGAGGCCCTTGGAGACCTCCACCAGCCGATTCGCGTTGGAGCTGTTGGCGGCCCCGATCACGAGCAGCACGTCCACCCCGCCCGCCACCGTCTTGGCCGCGGCCTGGCGGTTCTGCGTGGCGTAGCAGATGTCGTCCTTGGACGGGCCCACGATCTTGGGGAAGCGGCGGCGCAGCGCCTCGATGCAATCGCGCGTGTCGTCCACTGACAGCGTGGTCTGGGTGAGGAACGCCACCTTGTTGGGATCGGGCACCTGCAGCTTGTGCACCTCATCCGGATGCGCGATCACGAACATCCGGTCCGGCGCCTCGCCCATGGTTCCCACCACCTCGTCGTGGTCGGCGTGTCCCACGAGGATGATGGAGTAGCCTTCCCGCGCGTAGCGGATGGCCTCCAGATGCACCTTGGTGACGAGCGGGCAGGTGGCGTCGATCACCCGCAGCCCCCGCCGCTCCGCCTCCGTGCGCACCGCCGGCGAGATCCCGTGGGCGCTGAAGACGACGGTGGCGTCGTCGGGCACCTCGTCCAGCTCGTCCACGAAGTGGGCGCCCTTGGCCCGCAGCGCTTCGACCACGTGGCGGTTGTGCACGATCTCCTTGCGCACGTAGATGGGCGGCGGGCACACCTGCAGCGCCAGCTCCACGATGTCGATCGCCCGATCCACCCCCGCGCAGAAGCCCCGCGGCCCTGCCAGCACGATGTCACGGATCAGCGGTATGGTCGTCATGTCGCACGCGAGTATACCGGACGGCGCCGCAGCGCTCAAATAGTCGGGTCTATGGCCACCTTTAAGGCCTGACCGTCGGCCATCAGCCCGAGCGCCCGGGGCACGTCGGCCAGGCCCATGGCGTGAGTCAGGAGGGCCTCGGTGGGGATGGCGTCCGCCTCCAGCAGCGCGACCGCCCGTCGGATCAGCGCCGGCGTGTGATGGAACGCGCCCACCAGGGTCAGCTCCTGGTAGTGCGCGCGGCGCGTGTCCACCCGCACGTGAGTGCCGGGCGCGCATCCGCCGAAGAAGACCACGGTGCCCCCGCGTGCGACCGCGTCCATCGCCAGCTCCCAGACCTCGGGCCGCCCCGTCGCGTCCACGGTGACGTCGGCGCCGCGGCCCCCGGTGCGGGCACGAAGCTCGCCCGCCACGTCCTCGGTGCCGCGCGCGTCCACGTACCCGGCGAACCCCGCCTGGCGGAGGCGCTCCAGCCGCCAGCCCGACTTGCCCACGAGGAGTACGCGAGCGCCCCGCTGCCTCGCCACGAGCGCCAGCAGCGCGCCGAGCGGCCCGTGGCCGAAGATCGCCACCGTCATGCCCGCCTCGACTCCACCGCGCTCGATGCCGTGCAGCGCGCAGGCGAGCGGCTCGGCGAAGGCGGCTCGCCGCGCCGGTACCGTCGGGGCGAGCCGCACCAGGTTCCGCGCGACGAGCCGGGGCGGGAGCGCGATGAACTCGCCGTAGGCGCCATTCACGAAGAGGAGATCCTCGCAGAGGTTCTCCCGGCCGGCGCGGCACGGCCGGCAGCCGCCGCACGGCGCGGAGTTGGCGGCGACGACCCGATCCCCCGCACGCCACTCCCCCACGCCCGCGCCCACCGCGGCGACCGTGCCCGCGAACTCGTGGCCGAACACGGTGGGCACGGTGGGGATCATGACCGGGTGGCCCCGGCGCAGCACCTTCACGTCGGTGCCGCAGGTGAGCGCCGCCTCCACCCGGAGCACCACCTCGCCCGCGGCTGGCGCCGGCACCGGCAGCTCCTCGAAGCGTAGGTCGCCGGGGCCGTGGAAGACCTGCGCGCGCATCCGCACGGTCACGGCGTCACGTACACCTTCACCGCCTCCTGCCGGCGCATGAGAGCGACGCCCTCCTCCAGGCGCGCCAGCGGCAGCCGGTGCGTGATGAGCCCGTCCACCGTCACGCGCCCCGCCGCGAGGTGCGCGAAGGCCTCGCGGAGCTCCGCCGGGGAGGACGAGTACGTGGCGCTCAGGGTCAGCTCGCGGTGGTAGAGGGCGTCGAGGGCCAGGGGCAGCGTGCACCCTGCCCCGCCCGCGAAGCAGTGGAGCTGCCCGCCGTCGCGCACGCGGGGCGCGGCACTCGCGAGCGCGGCGGCACCGCCCGCGGTGAGGACGACGATGTCGGCGCCGCGGCCATCCGTCGCGTCGCGCAGCGCGGCCTCCAGCGCCGCCTCGTCGTCAAACGTCTCCACGCCGAAGGTGGCGGCAAGCCGCCGCCGCGCGGGGAGGAGATCTGTGCCGAAGACTCGCGCCCCCGCCAGCCGAAGTCCCTGGGCGAGGAGACAGCCGATGGAGCCCAGGCCGATCACCAACGCGGTGTCCCCGGGCGCGGCGGCGACGCGCTTGACCGCGCGCAGGCAGCAGGCGAGGGGTTCCGTGAACGATGCCGTCTCGTCCGGGACAGCCGCGGGCAGGCGGAACGTCGCGTGCGCCACGTTGGGCGCGGGCACGCGGACGAGCTCGGCGAATCCGCCCGGATCCAGATTGATGCGCTTGAAGCCGCGGCACATGGAGGGGCTGCCGCGCCGGCAATAGTGGCAGGCGAAGCACGGCACGTGATGCGCCACCACCACGCGATCGCCCGGCGCCACGGTCGTCACTCCGGCGCCGGCCTCCACCACCTCGCCCACCACCTCGTGCCCCAGCACCGCGGGGGGACCGGCTGCGTCCGGCGCGAGCTTGACGATGTCGGAGCCGCAGAGCCCGCAGCCCCGCAGCCGCACCAGGATCTCGCCCGCGGCGACCGGCGGAGCCGGCCAGTCACGCAGCTCGAGCCGGCCTCCGCCGACGTGGACCGACGCCCTCATCACTCGATGAGCCGATCCGCCCGCTGTGGTGACCGGCTCACCGCGAGCGCGCAGCCGGCCAAGGTGTACCGTGCTGCTCGGCGACCTCGCCGTGCCGTCCTCACCGCGCGGTCGGCGCCAGTGGAGAGCCGCTGCGGACACCCAGGCGCGAGCGGGCCCAGCAGGCCAGCGCGATGGCGATCCGGCGCCGGGTGGGCACGGTGACGCGCTCGCGGAACACGTCGAAGCGGCGGGCCTCGATGGCCTGGAGCAGCGCGAAGTAGGTGCGGCCCATGATCTCGGCGGCGAAGAGGGTGCGGCGATCCGCCGCGGGCAGCCCGCGCCACGCGCGCGCGTAGTAGTCGCGGGCGCGGGCGGCCTCGAAGACCATGAGGGCCTCGAAGGCCGGCGAGTAGCGGCCGGCGCGGAGGTCGTCCGCGCTGACGCCGAAGCGCTTGAGGTCTTCCTGGGGCAGGTAGACCCGGCCGAGGCGGGCGTCCACCTGGACATCGCGGAGGATGTTCGTGAGCTGCAGGGCCACGCCCAGGTTGATGGCATAGTCCTGGGCACGCGGGTCGGTGTAGCCGAAGATGGCGATGCTGCAGAGGCCCACCGCGGAGGCGACGCGATAGCAGTAGGGGTAGAGATCCTTGAAGGTCTCGTAGCTCGCGGTATCGAGGTCCATCTCCACGCCGGTGATGATCTCCTCCAGCGCCTCCCGCGGGATCGGGAACTGCCGCACCGCCTCGCGCAGCCGCTGGGCCGCCGGGTGCTGCGGCTCGCCCGCCCCCCACACCCGCGCGATCTCCTCGCGCCAGCGCGCCAGCTCGGCGCGCTGGGCGGCGCGGTCGGCGCCCTCGTCCACCGCGTCGTCGACGATGCGGCAGAAGGCGTACACGGCGAAGATGGCCTCGCGCTGGGCGCGGGGAAGGAGGAGAAACGCGTAGAAGAAGTTCGAGCGGCTCTTGCGGGTGAGGCGCGAGACGAACTTGGCCGGGTTCACGCCGCCCGCCGTGCCCGCGGGAGCGCCGCGTAGCCCCGGGCCACGAACCACTCCACCGCGTCGCCGAGCGCCCGCTCGGCGGGCGTCTGCGGCAGCCCCAGCTCGCGCACCGCCTTGTCGGCGCTGAAGTACATGCGCTTGCGCGCCATGCGCACCGCGGTGAGCGGCACCGCGGGCGTGCCGCCGGTGAGACGCGCCATGCCTTCCATGCCCGCCGCGGCCAGCCAGGCCAGCGCATAGGGCACGCGGAAGCGCGGCGCGGGGAGCCCGGTGAGCCGCGCGAGCGCCTGGAAGATCTCCAGCAGGGAGAGATTCACGTGGCCCAGCACGTACCGCTCGCCCACGCGGCCCCGCTCCGCGGCCAGGATGTGGCCGCGGGCGACGTCCCGGACATGGACGATGTTGAGCCCGGTGTCGAGCGACGCGACCATCTTGCCGCGCAGGAAGTCCACGATCATCTGGCCGGTCGGGGTCGGCTTCACGTCCCACGGCCCGATCGGCGCCGACGGATTGACGATGACCACCGGCGCGCCGCGCGCCGCCAGCTCCCGCGCCACCTCCTCGGCCACGAACTTGGACGCCTTGTACGGCCCCACCATGTCGGCCAGGGACACGGGCGTGGCTTCGTGGCCGGGGGTCCCGTCCTTGGGGATGCCCAGCGCGCCCACGGTCGACGTATAGACGATGCGAGTCGCCCCGGCCTGGATCGCCGCCTCCAGCACGTGTCGCGTCCCGTCCACGTTGGCGCGGAAGAGGACGGACGGATCGGGCGCCCACAGCCGGTAGTCCGCGGCGACGTGATAGACCCGCTCGACGCCCACCACCGCGCGCCGCACCGACGCGGGATCGAGCAGGTTGCCCTCGGCGATCTCGACGTCGCAGCCCTCGAGCGCTCGCCGGTCCCCGCCCGGCCGGGCGAGCACCCGCACGCGGTCGCCGTCGGCGAGGAGCTCGCGGACGAGATTGGCGCCCACGAAGCCGGTGCCGCCGGTGACGAGGGAGCGTCTCATACGGCGGCCAGGAGCGGGGCGAGCACGCGTGCCACCGCGGCGAGAGCGCGGCGGCTCCCCCGGCGCAGAGCCAGCGCCTGCGGCAGCGTCTGGGGTCGGGTGAGGGCGAGCAAGAGGACGCGGCCACCCCGCACGCGGCCATCCCGCGACACCAGGCCGCTCAGCGCGGGGGGCACGGACGCGCCGGCATCGTCGGAGACGCCGCGCACCACCAGCGCATCGAGCCCCGCGGCGCGGGCGGCGGCCACGATGGGCGCCGACTCCATGTCCACCGCGACCGCGCCGGAGGCGGCCCGCAGCGCCGCCTTGTCGGCGGGAGTGGCGAGCACGGCGGCGGCGCTCGCGAGCGCGCCCGTCGCCACCGAGATCCCCGCCTCGCGGACGGCCCGCGCGTGGGCCGACGGCGCCACCGCGAGCGCGGCGCCGTCGGCGGCGAGGACGCGGGTGGGAAGCACGAGATCGCCGGCGGTCAGACGCGGATCGAGCCCACCACAGACCCCCGCGGAGACGATCAGGGGACGGCCGAGCCCGGACCGGGCGGCGGTCCAGCGCTCGGCGAGGAGCGCGGCGCCCAGCCCCACGGGAACGATGCGGGTGAGTCCGCGGCCGAACGCGCGAAAGGGAAGGTCGGACAGGGCGGGCAGCTCGAGCTCCCGAGCCAGCCCCGCGGCCTCGAGCTCGACGGCCGTCAGGATGAGGGTGCCGTTCACGCCACTACGCGCTGTTGGAAGGGGCGGCCTGGGTCTTCTCGCGCTCCTTGCGCTCGATCCACGCCTTCCACGAATTGCCCTCGGCGGGATCTTTACCCGTGAACAGGATGTTGGCGATGTCGGCGTAGGGGATACGGATGGGACCCTCGCCCTGCTCGTCGATCACCTGGACGAAGGGCTCCGCCGCGGCGGCGTCGCGATTGCTCAGATAACCGACCAGCTGGCTTCCGTCCCGCCGGAGCACCGTCACGTTGCCCCGGTAGTCGAAGGCGTGCTCGATCACCTCGGCGAGCGTGAGATAGGGGCCGATCTCGGGAACCCAGCCCTGCAAGCTCATGGCCTCGCGCCTACAGCTTCCCGGTGAAGGTGACGGCGGCGGTCTCGATGAACGCGCGGGGGGAGCTGAACGTGTGATCCACCGCGGTGGCCTCGAATCCGCAGTGGACCATGCAGTCCTGGCACTTTTCGTTGCCGCTCTTCCGGCCGTAGTTCTCCCAGGGCGTGGTCTCCATCAGCTCCTTGAACGTCTCCGCGTAGCCATCCTGGAGGAGATAGCAGGGCCGCTGCCATCCGAATATGTTGTAGGTCGGATTCCCCCACGGGGTGCACTCGTAGTCGTGCTTGCCCATGAGGAAGCGGAGGAACAGCGGCGACTGATTGAAGCGCCAGCCCCGCTTGGGGTTCGACAGGATGTCCCGGAAGAGCTGATTGGTGCGGCTTCGCCGGAGGAAGTGTTCCTGGTCGGGGGCCTTGGAGTAGCTGTAGCCGGGCGACATCATCATGCCCTCCACCCCCAGCCGCATCATCTCGTCGAAGAACTCGCGCACGCGAAGGGGCGAGGCGCCGTCGAAGAGCGTCGTGTTGGTGGTGACCCGGAAGCCGCGCCGGAGCGCCTCCCGGATGGCGGGCACGGCCTGGTCGTAGACCCCGTCGCGGCACACCGCCTCGTCGTGCTCCTCGCGCAGGCCGTCCATGTGCACGCTGAACGAGAGGTACTTGGACGGGCGGAAGAGATCCAGCTTCTCCTGCAGGAGGATGGCGTTGGTGCAGAGGTAGACGTACTTCTTCCGCTTCACCAGCTCCTCGACGAGCCGGTCGATCTCCGGATACATGAGCGGCTCGCCGCCGGGGATGCTCACCATGGGCGCGCCGCATTCATCGACGGCCTCGAGACACTTCTCCACCGAGAGGTTCTTCCGCAGGATCTGGGCCGGGTACTGGATCTTGCCGCACCCCGCGCAGGCGAGGTTGCAGCGGAACAGCGGCTCGAGCATGAGGACGAGCGGGTAGCGCTTCCGCCCGGCGAGCTTCTGTCGGATCACGTACGTGGCGACGGTCCACATCTGCGACAGCGGCACACTCATCGGTGCTGAGCTCCCCTCCTGTGTTCTCGCAATCTCGGTGCGTGTTTCGCGCGCCGGCCTCGAACAGAGTACCAGAAACAGCTCCGTCTAGTGCACCAAAACCGTGTGTTAGTATTGTGCGATGTTTCGCCAGCAACTCGACTCGCCCGACGCCTCGCGCGCATCGACCGCGCCGCCCGGCGCAGTGGATGCGGCCATCGAGCGCGCCCAGGCGCTCTTGCTCAAGACGCAGGCGCCCGACGGCCACTGGGTCGGCGAGCTCGAGGCCGACAGCACGATCTCCAGCGAATACCTCTTGTTCATGCATCTCCTCGACCGCGTGGACCGCGAGCGCGAGGCCAAGATCGTCACCTACCTGCGGGGCCGCCAGCTCCCCGACGGAGGCTGGAGCCTCTACGAAGGGGGCCCGGCCAACCTCTCGGCCACCATCAAGGCCTACTTCGCCATGAAGGTGGCCGGGGTTTCCCCGGACGACCCGGCGATGAGCCAGGCGCGCGCGCTCATCCACGCCAAGGGCGGCCCGGTCGAGGCGAACGTCTTCACCAAGATCCTCCTCGCCCTGTTCGGGGAGTACGACTGGTCCGGCATCCCCGCCATGCCCGTGGAGATCATGCTGCTGCCGCGCTGGTCGTACTTCAATCTCCTGGAAGTCTCCTACTGGTCGCGCACCGTGATCGTCCCGCTCCTCATCGTCATGGACGCCAAGCCGGTGCACCTCCTCCCCGAGTCCGCCCGGCTCGACGAGCTGTGGCGGGCGCCGCGCGACGCGGTGAGCCTCCGCTTCCACCGGGTGCCGCGGCCGTTCTCGCCCCGCACCTTCCTCTGGAAGAACTTCTTCATCGGGGTGGACGACGCGCTGAAGAGCTGGGAGCGGCTCGGGCTCCGCCCCCTCCGGGCGCGCGGCATCGAGGCGGCGCGGCGCTGGCTGGAGGAGCGGCTGGCCGTGCCGGGCGGGCTCGGCGGCATCTTCCCCGCCATGATGAACGCGGTGCTGGCGCTCCGGTGCCTGGGCTACCCCGACGACCACCCGCTGATCCGGGGCCAGCTGAAGGAGATCGAGGCCCTCGGCGTGGAGACCGCGCGCAGCCTGCACTATCAGCCCTGCGTGTCCCCGGTGTGGGACACCGCGCTGGCCGCCAACGCCCTCATCGAGTCTGGGCTGGCGCCCGACCATCCCGCGCTCGTGCGCGCGGCGGAATGGATGATGGACCGGCAGGTGACGGTGCCGGGGGACTGGCAGGTCAAGCGCCCCGGGGTGCCGCCCGGCGGCTGGCCGTTCCAGTACCACAACGACTTCTATCCGGACCTCGACGACTCCGCCATGGTGATGATGGCGCTGGCGCGCACCGAGGGCCTGGATCCCCCGCGGCGCGAGCGATCGCTGGCCCGCGGCATGGCGTGGTTCATGGGGATGCAAGGCGAGGACGGCGGCTGGGGCTCGTTCGACGCCGACAACAACCGGCTCATCTTCAACAACATCCCCTTCGCCGATCACGGGGCCCTGCTCGACCCGTCCACCGAGGATCTCACCGGCCGGGGGCTCGAGCTGATGGGTATGCTCGGCGAGGGCACCGACCACCCCGCCGCCCGGCGTGCGCTGGACTTCATCCGCCGCTCGCAGCGCAGCGACGGCCCGTGGTACGGCCGCTGGGGCGCGAACTACATCTACGGCACCTGGTCGGTGCTGCGCGGGCTCGGGGCCATCGGCGAGGATTCCACGCGCGCCTACGTGCGCCGCGCGGTGGCGTGGCTGGAGGCCCGGCAGAACCCCGACGGGGGCTGGGGCGAGACGCTGGGCTCCTACGAGAATCCCGCGCTCGCCGGCCAGGGCGCCTCCATCCCGAGCCAGACCGCCTGGGCCCTCCTGGGCCTCTTCGCGGTGGGCCGCGCCCAGAGCCCGGCGGCGGAGGCCGGCATCCAGTACCTCGTTCGCACGCAAGGCGAGGACGGCGCCTGGGACGACCCCCTGTGGAACGGCACCGGGTTCCCGCGGGTCTTCTACCTGAAGTACCACCTGTACGCGAAGTACTTCCCCCTCTGGGCTCTGGGGGCCTACCGGAACGCTCGCGGATGACGGAGCAGGGAGCCGCCGCGGCCCAGCCCCTCCCCGTGAGGCTGGTCGGAGGGCTCGGCGCGCTGGCGCTCGACGTCGTCCAGTCGCTGGGCCGCTTTGGACGCTTCCTCGTCACCGCTCTCACCTACGCCTTCGTCCCCCCTCTCAAGGTCGGGCGCATCGCGGAGCGCGTCCACTTCATCGGCTTCCGCTCGCTCGTCATCGTGATCCTGACCGGCGGCTTCACCGGCATGGTGCTCGGGCTCCAGATCTTCCTCGTGCTCTCCCGCTTCGGCTCGGAGGCCTTTCTCGGTCCCGCCGTCGCGCTGGCCCTGATCCGCGAGCTCGGGCCCGTGCTCTGCGCCCTCATCGTCACCGGGCGCGCCGGCTCCGCCCTCACCGCCGAGCTGGGCATCATGAAGATCACCGAGCAGGTCGACGCCCTCACCGTGATGGCGCTGAATCCCACGCGCTACCTGATCGTGCCGCCCATCCTGGCCGGGATCATCACCTTCCCCCTCATGACCGCGCTCTTCGACGTCGTGGGCATCTTCGGCGCCTATCTCGTCAGCGTGGAGCTGCTCGGCATGTCCGAGGGCACCTACTTCGGCGAGATGCAGTCCTTCGTCGACATGGCCGACCTGATGACGGGGTTCTGGAAGTCGCTCTCGTTCGGCATCCTCGTGACCTGGGTGTGCACCTACAAGGGGTACTACTGCGGCCACGGCGCGGAAGGCGTGGCCCGGGCCACCACCCAGGCGGTGGTGCTCTCGTCGGTGCTCATCCTCGTGTGGGACTACTTCATGGGCTCGGTGCTGCCGTGATCCAGGTGACGGGGCTGCGCCGCTCGTTCGGCGCCCAGGCGGTGCTGCGGGGGCTCGACCTCGAGGTGGGCTCGGGCGAGATCCTCGTGGTCATCGGCCGGAGCGGTGGCGGCAAGTCCGTGCTGCTCAAGCACCTCGTGGGCCTGCTCCGCCCCGACGCCGGGCACATCCTCGTGGACGGCGTCGACATCACCCGCCTTGCCCGCTCCGCCCTCGACCGCATCCGCGAGCGCTACGGCGTCGTCTTCCAGGGCGGCGCGCTGTTCGATTCCATGTCCGTCTACGACAACGTGGCCTTCCCCCTGCGGGAGAAGACGCGGCTGCGCGGCGCCGACATCCGCCAGCGCGTGGAGGAGAAGCTCGCGCAGGTGGGCCTGGAGGGCATGGGCGAGAAGAATCCCGCGGAGATTTCGGGGGGAATGCGCAAGCGCGTGGCCATCGCCCGCGCCCTCGTCACCGAGCCGGAAGTGGTGTTCTTCGACGAGCCCACCACCGGGCTCGATCCCATCCTCGTGAACACCATCCACCACCTCATCGTGGAGCTGCACCGGAAGTTTCGCTTCACCGCGGTGGTGGTGAGCCACGAGATTCCCGAGATCTTTCGCATCGCCGACCGCGTGGCGATGCTGCACGAAGGCGTCATCGTGGATTCGGGGTCGCCGGAGGCGATCCAGAGCTCGGCCAATCCGGTGGTGCAGCAGTTCATCCGGGGCGACGTCGAGGCGGCCCCGCGGTGACGGCGCGGTGGACGGCCGTGGCGGGCTAGGGCAAGATTTGCATGGGGGACCATGAATGAGGCGGACGACGCTGGACGTGGCGGTGGGAGTGTTCCTCCTCGTGGGGATCCTGGCCCTGGGCTGGCTCTCGATCCGGCTGGGGAGGGTGGAGATCTTCAGCGCCGCCGGCTACACGGTCATCGCGGACTTTCCCTCGGTGGGCGGGCTCAAGGCCGGCTCGTCGGTGGAGATCGCCGGGGTCGAGGTGGGGCGGGTCGACCGCATCGCTCTGGCTGATTACCAGGCCCGCGTGACAATGAGCATCAAGGCGGGTGTCCAGCTCCAGGAAGACGCCATTGCGTCCATCAAGACGCGGGGGCTCATCGGCGAGAAGTACATCAAGATCAATCCCGGCGGCTCCGAGAAGCTCATCAAGCCCAACGGCAAGCTCACCGAGGTCGAGCCGCCGGTGGACATCGAGGAGCTGATCTCGAAGTACGTGTTCGGGAAAGTCTAAACTTGCAGATCCCGGAGGTCTACTGATGATTCGTTTCCGCGTGATCGGCGCGCTCACCGCGTGCCTCGTTCTCTTTCCGCTGGTGGCGTGGGCGGGGGCGCCCACCGAGCAGCTCCGCGGGGCCATCGAGCGGGTGGTGAGGACCCTCGAGAACCCCAACTTCAAAGGCGAGGCCAGGACGGCGGAGCGGCGCACCGCCGTGCGGAAGATCGCGAACGACATCTTCGACTTCGGCGAGATCGCGCGCCGGTCCCTGGGGCGCCACTGGCAGCCGCGCACGGACAGGGAGCGCGAGGAGTTCGTGGGCCTCTTCGCCGATCTCCTCGAGCGTGCCTACATCTCCAAGATCGACACCTACGGGGGCGAGAAGATCAACTATGCCAGCGAGCGGGTCGACGGCGACCTCGCCGTGGTCGGCACCAAGCTCATCTCCAAGAGCGGCACCGAGGTGCCCATCGACTACCGTATGCTCAAGCGCGGCGACCGCTGGCTCGTGTACGACGTCAGCATCGAGGGCGTCAGCCTCGTCTCCAACTACCGGACCCAGTTCAACAAGATCATCCAGACCTCTTCCTACGCCGAGCTCGTGAAGAAGATGAAGAGCAAGCAGGGCGAGCTCATCGAGGAAGCCGACAAGCAGGCCAAGCCGCGGACGCAGTGATCCGACGGCGATGCCTCGGGAGTCATCCATGACCAAGTCCGCCATGCTGCGCGCGCTCCTGCGCCGACCGGGCCTCGTGCCCATGGTCGGCGCCCACGACGCGCTGTCGGCCAAGCTCATCGAGGCCGCCGGCTTTCCGCTGGTGTGGTCCTCCTCGTTCGCGGTGTCCGCGGCCCAGCGCGCCATGCCCGACGTGAACCTCCTCACCATGACCGAGAACCTCGAGACCGCCCGCTACATCAACGACGCCGTCTCCATCCCGGTCATCGCCGACGCCGACAACGGCTACGGCAACGCCGTGAACGTGGTGCGCACGGTGGAAGAGTACGAGCGCGCGGGCATCGCCGGGCTCTGCATGGAGGACAACATCTTCCCCAAGAAGTGCAGCCTCTATCCCGGCATGCGCCGGGAGCTCCTCTCCATCGAGGAGTTCGCGGGGAAGATCCGCGCCGCGGTGGCGTCCCGGCGCGATCCCGACTTCGTGGTGATCGCGCGCGTGGAGGCCCTCATCGCCGGCTGGGGCATGAAGGAGGCGCTGCGCCGCGCCCACGCCTATGCCGAGGCGGGAGCGGACATGATCCTCATGCACTCGAAGTCGAAGACCGCCACCGAGATCATGGAGTTCATGCGCCTGTGGGAGCGGCCGACCCCGGTGGTGGTGGTACCGACGCTCTATCCCTCGGTGACCTTCGAGGAGCTGGAGGCGGCCGGCGTCAAGATGGTGATCTGGGCCAACCAGGTCCTGCGGGGCGCGGTGCGCGGCATGCAGACCGCCCTGGCCACCCTCGCGCGCGAGCGCCGGCTGGACGCCCTCGATCCCCACATCGTGCCGCTGGAGGAGATCTACCGGCACGTGGGGGTGGCGGAGTTCGAGGCCATCGAGGCGGAGTACATGCCCCGGGAGAGCCAGGTCCGCGCAGTGATCATCGCCGCCGGCTCGGGGAAGTCGCTGCTCCCTCTCACCGAGGACCGGCCCAAGTGCATGCTGGACATCAAGGGCCGCTCCATCCTGGAGCGGCAGATCGACACCCTCCGCGCGTGCGGGGTGCAGGACATCGTGGTGGTGCGGGGCTACCGGAAGGAGCAGGTCACGGTGCCCGGCCTGCGCTACTTCGACAACGACCGCTACGAGGAGACGGGCGAGCTGGCCTCGCTCTTCGCCGCCGCCCCTGCCCTCAACGGGCGGGTGCTCTTCCTCTACTCCGACATCCTCTTCGAGCGCTCGGTGCTGGAGCGGCTCCTGCGCGCGGACTCGGACTGCGCGGTGGTGGTCGACCGAGCCTGGGTGGACCAGCGGGACCGCCTGCTCCCCCTCGCCAAGCCGCTCGACCTCGTGGTGACGGCCGAGGCTCCCGCGGGCGGCCTGCGTGCCCTCGGCGACGGCGGCGACGACACCCTCGTCACGGTGGGCGCGCGCGTTGCGCCGGAGCGCGCCAACGGCGAGTTCATCGGGATGGCCCTCTTCTCCGAGCGGGGCACCCAGGTTCTGCGCGCGGCGTGGGAGTCCGCCCGGGCGGCGGGGGGCGGGCGTTTTCACGAGGCCGACAGCGTGGAGCGCGCGGCCTTCACCGATCTCCTCCAGGAGCTGGTGGCGCGCGGCGAGCGCGTGCGCTGCGTGGACGTCTACAAGGGCTGGCTCGAGGTGGACACCTTCGAGGATTATCAGCGCGCGTGGGCGGAGATCAAGCAGTAGCGCGATGACCATCTCGGGCAAGGAGTTCGTCGAGATCGCCGAAGGCGAGGGTTACGACTTCTTCGCGGGCGTGCCCTGCTCGCTGGTGGGAGACGCCATCGCCGCCCTCGAGGCGCACCCGCGCCTGCCCTATGTGCCGGCGGTGCGGGAAGACGTGGCGGTGGGCATGGCCGCGGGCGCATGGCTGGCGGGCCGGTCGCCCATGGTCATCATGCAGAACTCCGGGCTCGGCACCAGCCTGAATGCGGTGGTGTCCCTGTCGCTCATGTATCGCCTGCCCGCGCTGCTGCTCGTCACCTGGCGCGGCTACGCGGGCAAGGACGCCCCCGAGCACATCGTGATGGGCGACATCTCGCCCCGCCTCCTCGAGCTGATGGGCATTCCCCACCGCGTGCTCGGCGCCGACTCGGCGCCCGCCGACATCGCCTGGGCCCGCGCGGAGTCCATGCGCCTGAGCCAGCCGGTGGCCCTGCTCCTCCCGCCGGGCGTCATGACCACGCGCTCTACCATCAGCGGGGGCCCAGAAATGGCCCCCGCTCTCCCCCCGTCCGCGGGCAACCCGGTGGCCCCCGCTCTCCCCCAGTCCGCGGACGGCCCGGGTGGGCACTCGGCGAAAGACATCGCAGTCAATCCGTCCCGGGTGCTCGTGCCCCGCATCTCCCGACTGGAGGCGCTGCGGGCCACCTTCGCCGCCGTCGGGGACGCGCCGGCGGTGCACGCCAACGGCTACATCTGCCGCGAGTCGTTCTCGCTGGGCGATCGCCCGCAGAACTTCTACATGATCGGCTCCATGGGCCTGGCCTCCTCCATCGCCCTCGGCGTGGCGCTGGCCCGGCCCGCGGGCCCGGTGGTGGTGCTGGACGGCGACGGCAATCTCCTCATGAATCTCGGCATCCTGCCGATGATCGGCGGCGGGCCCCTCGCCGGCGGCGGGCGCCCCGTGGATCTCGTGCACGTGGTGTTCGACAACGACGTGTACGGCTCCACGGGAAATCAAGCCTCGCCATCGCGCCACGCGCGCCTCGACGCCATCGCCGCCGCCGCCGGCTACCGCTACACCGCGGGCGTCACCGAGGCCGCCGCGGTGGGCGACGCGGTGGCGACGGCGCTGCGCCGCGGCGGTCCCGCCTTCGTCCTCGCCAAGGTCACCGCCGAGGAACAGCCGGCGCCCCGCATTCCCTACCCGCCCGAGGAGATCCGGGACCGGTTCCGCGGCGCGCTCGCCGCCCCCGCGGGCCGCCGCTCGTGAAGGCCATCGTGCTCGCCGCCGGGGTGGCGCGCCGGCTCGCCCCCCTGACCGACCACACGCACAAGTGCCTGCTCCCCATCGGCGGCCGCCACCTGCTCGACCGCATGCTGGATGCCCTCGCCGTGGCCGGGATCGACGAAACGGTGCTGGTGGTCGGGCACTGCCAGGACCAGGTGCGCGCGGCGGCGGGCGCGGGGCGGAGCGGCATGCGTGTGCGCTACGTGGAGAACCCGCAGTATCAGAAGGGCTCCATCCTGTCCCTCTGGTGCGCGCGGGAAACGCTCCTGCGCGACAGCACCCTGGTCATGGACGCCGACGTCCTCTTCCCCGCGGAGTTCCTCACGCGGCTCATCGCCTGCCCGGCGGAGAGCGCGCTGCTCCTCGACCGGGGCTTCACCGACACCGGGGAGGAAGTGAAGCTCTACGGGATCGGCGACCGCGTGATCGCCCTCGGGAAGAAGTTCGTGCCCGAGCGCTGGGAGGTGGTGGGCGAGGGCATCGGCTTCTTCAAGTGCGGCCGCGCGCATGCGCCCGAATACATCCGCTTGCTCGGGGAGTCCATCGAGGAGACGGGCGGCACCAACGAGTACGAGGACGCGCTCCATCGGCTGCTCGCCCGCGTCCCCGTGGGCTGGGTGGACGTCACCGGAATGCCCTGGACGGAGGTCGACTTCGCCGAGGACCTCCGTCGCGCGGAGTCCCAGGTCCTGCCCCGTATCGAGCGGGTCGGATCCTGAGGTGGCGGGCGCCCTCCTCTACCTTCCCGATGCGGGCAGCGCGGCCCTCGCGGGCGCGGTCGTCGCGGGCCGGCCGCTCG
>DATEDO010000160.1:0-29870 GCA_035281625.1 Candidatus Methylomirabilota bacterium | reverse complement strand
CTACCCGCCCGCGGCAAGCCCCGTCTCCACGCGCTCCTTCACGCGCGCGATCACCTCGTTGGCCTCGCGGCGCAGCGCCTCCGCGCTTACGCCCTCGGGACTCTTCTTCAGCAGCCGCCGCACCGTCTCCTCGGTGAGGCCGGCCCAGAGCTCGTCGAGGTCGCTCGGCGAGAAGCCCTGCCCGCGGAGCGCGCCCGTCCATTCCTTGGCCAGCTCGTCGACCAGCCGGTCGCGCTCGTGGGCCAAGCGTCGGGCGCGCTTGATCAGCTCGGGCAGCCGCGCCGGCATCGCCTACTTCTCCACCTTCTTCTCGTCCTTCGCCGGGTCCGGCGGCCGATCGTTCGCCGCCTCGCCGACCAGACGGCGGATCTGGTCCACCAGGTTCGCCTCCCAGCGCCCCGTCGAGGCGCAGGCGTACACCGTCTCGGACTTGAGCTTGCCGGAATCGCCGCGGCGCCACGCCTGGGTCCGCATCTTGGCGTTCACCTGCACGTCGGTGGCGGCGCCGCCGTTGGCCTGGACGAACACGGTGAAGGACACCACCGCGTCGCCCTCGAGCGCCACGTCGCCGATCCGCCCGCAGTCGGCGTAGACCCCGATGGGCGACACCATCTCGTCGGAGGCGAGCACCCCCGAGTCCTTGGCCACCGCGCGGAGGGGCACGTTCTCGAACGCCAGCGCCCGGATGAGGGCCCGCCAGGTGGCCTCGTACGAAGCGGCGACCTGGTCCCGATGGGGCGCCGGCGGGATCGGGGAGACGAAGGGCCGCGAGCAGGCGGCGAGGGCGAGGAGCAGGGAGCCCGCCACGAGCAGCCGGAGCGCCATGGCGCTATCTTACCGCTTGTGGTGGTCGATCCCGCGATACGCGCGAATGAAGCGCACGATACGCCCTTCGTCGTACTCATCGAAGGCATCGAGGCGGGTCCAGGCGGTGAGCGCGATGCGTGTCTTCATGCCGGGATAGGGCGCGAGCACGACGAACTTGTCATAGCCCCTGACGATGGCCTCGAGCTTGGCGACGAGATCGGGGCAGCCGTTCGGGCAGTTGTACTGGACCATCACCCCGCCGTCCTCCAGGTTGTGCACCTGGAGCTCCTTCGCGATGGGCACGTTGTGGATGCCCCACGGCGCCAGATAGCCCAGATGCGGGCCCGACGTCGGCGGATCGGAGTTGTACGGCACGTGCGGGTCCCGCTCGGTCTGGAGGTGGAGATTGCCCTGATCGGGAAACTCCACCCCCGGCCGATTCGCCTGCGCCTGATAGGCGAAGTAGCCCACCACCACCGCCACGATCACCGCGGCGGCAATGCCCAGGATCATGTTCCGCTGCCGCCGCGCCGCGCGCGAGGGCCGCGTGGCCTTCTCGACCCGCGCCTTCCGGTCCTTTCTGTCCCGCCCCGCCTTGTCTCGCGCCATGCGCTCCTCGACGACTCCTTGGTCCCGTGTATCGCGTTCGTCCCGCGTGTGGCGGAAGCGTGTGGGAGTCGAACCCACCTTCGACTTGTCTAGAGCCGAACACCGGATTTGAAGTCCGGGGCGTGCACCGGCGCCGCAAACGCTTCCGTCGCTACCGCTAACTGTCCGTGGAATAAGCGATAGGAGTGTACCATCACGTGCTGCCGCCGCGGTGGCGTGTCACACGATGAGCCAGAGGCACTTCCCCCGCTGAGGAGTCTTTCTCGCTACTTGAAGACGCGCGGCGCGCCGCGGACGAGAAACCCGGAGCGCCGGGAGCGCTAGGCTCGTGAAAGCGGGAGGATCACCGACCGCGCGCGTCAGGGACGCCGCGGCGTCCGACGCTGGCGAGGGGCGCTTCCGCGGGCCGGCAACCTGCGACGGGGGATTCCGGACTCCGTCTTCGCGGCGGCTCGCCCTTCGAGGAAGCGGGCCAGGTGCTCGACGCCGGAAAGCTGCGCGTACGGGATGAACATCGTCGCACCGCAATCGCAGCGGAACTCGAGCCCGTCGTCGGTCGCGGACATGACTGGCGTCCCGCACACGCAGTGGAGCTTCCTCGCTCGTGGTGAGCGCATCGTCATCCCGCCAGGGCCCGCCGGGGCCGCGATCCAATCACTCGGGCGATATCCCGCGAGGTGACACCCAGCATGAGAAGAGACCGCAGGAGGAGATCCACCGACACGGACGGATCACCACTCTCCATCTTGGCGACGCGAGACTGGCTCGACTGCAGCCGCTTGGCCAGCTGGGCCTGCGTGAGCCCGGACGAGGCGCGCCGCGCGCGGAGCGCATCGCTCAGCGCCAGCTTCAATTCGACGAACGCCCCTTCCTCCGGCGACAACCCGAGGAACTCTTCGGCCGAGCCTACCCTCCACCCTTTCGCCTGAAGCCTGGCCCGCTTTGCCCGGTTCATCGTCTGTCCCCCTCCCCTGTCGCGGCGTCATATCGCCTCAACCGACGCCGAGACTCCTCGATCACGCCTTGCGGCGTGTGCTGAGTCTTCTTCGCGAAGACCGCGGTGATCACGATCGCGTCCGGATCGATCCGGTAGAACACCCTCCAGCTGACCTGCTCGTCCTGGACTCGCAGCTCGTGACAGCGTGGCCCCACTGACGGCATCGGTCGGGACTGCGGAAGCCCGAGCCTCTCGCCCCGCTGGAGCCGGCGTAGCAAAACTCCGGCCTCGATCCGGCCTGCCCGCGAGAACGGGGGCGTGCACCGGCGCCGCAAACGCTTCCGTACCGTAACTAGCTGAGATATTAGCGGTGAGAGTTTACCATCGCTCCCCGGAGGGTGCCGGACTGTGCGCGGCGAGGTGAGTGGACTTTGGTCCAGCTATCGGCCCGCCGCCGTTGCCGCTAGAGTGATTAGCGATGAGAATCGCAATCGCGAGCGGCTTGATCGGGCTCGGCGTCGCCGGCGGAACCATTCCCACCGGCTTGGCCGGCATTGCCCATGCCGGGGCGGTGTTCGGCGGCACCGCCGCCGCCCTGGCGCTCTTGGTGGGTGTATGCCTCGCCGCGCCTATGCTCGTTCGCCGGAGATCCCACACGACGGGACCGGGGGCGAAGGTGGCGCGCTTCCGTCCCCCGATTCGCTCGCCCGCTCGCCGCATCTAGCGCTCCCCACGCCCGCGCTTTCGGCCGCGCAGCATCGCGCGTAGCTCGCGGCGGGTCGGGCAGGCGGCCACGCCCGGGGAAAGCACAGCAGGCCGAGCCCCCGAGGAGGTCCGGCCTGCCGCTCGATGCGAAGCGCCGCTAGACTTTGCGGACGTTGGCGGCCTGAAGCCCCTTCGGGCCCTTGGTCACCTCGAACTCGACCTTATCGCCCTCGGCGAGGCTCTTGAAGCCCTGCGCCTGGATGGCGTTGAAGTGCACGAACACGTCCTCGCCTGCCTCCTGGGTGATGAAACCATAGCCCTTCGCGTCGTTGAACCACTTGACCGTACCGTTAGCCATTGAACCGACCTCTTTCTTCTGAGGCTTGCGCCCCGGTGAAACCCCACCACCATGGCGGGGGCGCCCTCCGAATGGAGAGCAAAACAGAAACGCCGCGGGACCAGAGGTCCTCGCGGCGTTGATCTCGAATCTTGCGAATCGGCAACCGAGTGAACCTGAACCGCTGCTAACGATACAGGACCGGCGTCGGCCCGTCAACCACTATCGCGGACTCGCGACGAGCAGTTCACGACGGCTCGGGCGTGCCGAGCCAGAAGGGCGTCGTCTTGCCGATCCGCTCGAGCACGGCGCGCCGCTCAGCGGCCCGCTTGGGGTACCACGTCGAGAGGTAGTCGGGATCGAGCATGTGCCGGCGCGTCTCGGTGCCGAAGAAGGCGACCAGGTCGGGCACGGCGATGAAGCCGAGCCCGGCCTCCGAGGCCGGGTTGAACTGGGCCCAGCGGCGGGCGTGGTCTTCCGACCGGAAGAGGTTCATGCCCGTTCAGAGAAAGGGCGGCCGGCCGCGCGACGGGCCGAAGCCCCAGTTCAGGTGGCCCACGAGCCCGGGCGGGTCGACGGCGACGAGCGCGCCATCGCGCATCTCGATGCGGATGGGGTCACCGCAGTCCAGGCAGGGCGCCTCGATGCGGACGGTGGCCCCCGGGAAGAGCCACGTGACCGAGGTGGCCTCGAAGCCGCACTGGGCGAACCACTTCTGCTCGCCGCCCACGGTGACCCGGTACTGCGTCGGGAGGCTGTTGAGGGGCGGAAACGACGCGATGTAGTCGGTCTCGGGATGCAGCCAGCCGATCGGGTAAGCCTGCATCACGTCGAGCAAGAGCCGGCGCCCGTCCTCGACGGACAGGCCCAGCCCCGGCGCCATCTCCGCGTAGTGGGGCGCACGGCCGCGCTCGACGAGCCCGCGCATGATGAGGTGGAACATTTCATCGAGCAGCCGCGCATCAGCCATGGCAGCACGCGGCGTGCGCGACGGGCCGGGGCACGTCGAGCGCGGGGTTCCGGTCGAAGAAACCGGCCGGCTTGAGCATGAACCCGATGGTCGCCACCGGCATCACCGGCCAATCCTCCGGGCGCACGACGTGGTGCGCGCCGAAGGTGTACCAGACCACGAGGTCGGTGTTCTCGATGGGCGCGTCGTCCTCGACATAGCTGGGCAGCCCCGCCCCGCCGGGATGCTGATTCGGATACTCTCCGGCCGCGTACCGCTCGCGCGGATCGTGGCGGGTGACCCAGAGGTGCCGCGTCATGAACCCCGCGCGCCGGGTGACGGCGGCCTCCGGCCCGGCGAACGGGCGGACGTTCTCGCCCGGCATCAGCTTGTACCCTACCGGCTCGCCCAGCCGGTTGCGGACGGCCGGGTTGACGATCTTCCAGAAGCGGCCGCCCAGCGGATCGAGCATCCGCCGGGCCTCCTTCTCCGACCGGAGCACGGTCGCCTGGGCGCGGAAGGCGTTCGCGTGGGGGTTCTCGGGTCCGGCGGCATCGGCGACGGTGTTCACCTCGTGGACCGAGTTGTCGAGCCCCTCCACCATGGTGTCGAGACGGGCGCAGAAGAAGTGCTGGTGGATGGGCCCGTACACCCCGGGCGCGACCAGCTCGCCCCACGGCGGCTTCACGCCGAGCGGCTCGGCGCCGTTCGAGATGATCCCGGTGAGCTTGACCTCGAGCTGGATGGTGCCGTCCTGGTAGAAGCCCCAGTAGAAGCCGTACTCGTAGTTGCCGACGGTGGAGATGGACGACACCACCAGCCGGCGCGAGCGACGCACCTCCGTCTGACCGAGGCGCCAGTCGAAGTGCTTCCACAGGATGCCCGCGTCCTCCTCGTGGATGCAGATCGCGTTCGGCAGGGTCACCGCGCGCCCCTGGGCATCGTTGACCACGGCGTCGAGGTAGCGGATCTCGCCCAGGCAGTCGCAGCCGTTCTGCAGCGCGTTGGCGAGCATCCCGATCCCGTACTCGCCCACGTCGAAGGCGTTGCGGTGGAAGTAGGTCGGCCGCGGATCGCCGTACGGGACGACCATGTCGGCGACGGAGGCCCGGTACAGGATGGGGCGCTCCCGCCCGCCATCCTCGTAGGAGACCGTGTGGATCACGAGGCCCTCGCGCGGCGTGAACCCCACGCGCATCCGCCACTTCTGCCAGCGAAGCTCGTGGCCGCGGAGCTCGAAGCTGGGGCCCTCCGGCTGGCGGATCTCGAGGGGCCGGAGGCCGGCCCGCGTCCCCGCCGTTTCGGGCGAATAGTCGGCGTCCTCCGGCGGCAGCGGGACGACCCCGCCGTCCTCGACCCTCAGCACCTTCATCGCGTTCAGGTCGACGACGGTGAGGAGATTGGCGACGGGACGGGCGTACCCGTTGTCGCGCTCGTGGCGCCGGACCCAGGTGAGCGCGCGGACGAGGCGGTGGCCCTCATCCTCCGGAAACCCGAAGTGGCCCGCCGACCAGGGGTCCACCATGGCCAGACTGAAGTCGGTGACCCCGCGCCGGCGCATGGCGTCCTGCCAGCGTGGATCGGCCTTCACCGCCGCCTCGCAGCCCACGACCTCGTCGAGGACGATGGCCGGCTGCACACCGGGCGCGTGCTCCCAGGAGAGCACTCGGCCGCGCGAGAGCGAGACGACGGCCTCGTAGGTCCGGGCCGCCGCGGTGTCGATGAGGACCACCGAGGCCGCCCGGTCCACCGCATCGCCGGGGCGGTGGGCGAGCACCACCTTCTTCGCGGGCTCGTGGAGCATGACGAAGATGACCCGCGCCTCCGGCCCGAGCCGCCGCTCCTCGCGCAGGATCGCCCAGGCCCGATCGACCTCGCCGGCATTCAGCGGGTCCAGCGGATGCGCGCTCGCGGTCACCTCGGTCGCCGTCGTCGCCATGGTCCGTCTCCTTTCGCTGCGGGGAACCTGACTTCGGGGCGGCGCGGGCTACGCCGGCCCCCCTTGCGCTATCCTAGGCAGACCGAGGAGCCCGAGCAATGCCAAGCATCCAGCCTCAGGACGCAGTCCCCGGCGTGACACGGTAAACTGGCGGGCGACGCCGACCATGGCCGCGTTGCCCACCGAGCCCGTTGTCCACCTGCGTCGCCGGCGCCGCCCGCTCTCGCCAGCTCAGCTGATCGTCCTCTCATTCGCCGTTGCCATCGCGGTCGGGACCATGCTCTTGCGGTTGCCGCTCGCTCACGCGACGCCCGGCAAGATCGGCTGGCTCGAGGCGCTCTTCACCGCGACGAGCGCCGTGTGCGTCACCGGACTGGTCGTCGTGGACACGGGAAGCGATTTCAGCGCGTTCGGTCAAGTCGTCGTCGCGCTCCTCATCCAGGCCGGCGGGCTCGGCATCCTGACCGCGGGGACCATGCTGGCGCTGATCACCCGGCGCCAGCTCGGCTTTCATCAGCGCCTCACGCTCCAGACGCAGCTGAGCGCCTTGCAGGTCGGAGGCGTGGTGCGGCTCGTCCGGAGCATGTTGATCCTGGTGTTCGCCGTCGAGCTGGTCGGGGCGCTCCTGCTTTACCTCCGCATGGGCGCGGCCGAGGGCTGGGGGCCCGGCGCCTGGCACGCCGTGTTCCACAGCATCAGCGCGTTCAACAATGCGGGCTTCTCCCTGTACGCGGATAGCCTCACGCGCTATGTGCGCGATCCTGCCGTGAACGGCGTCATCGTGGTCCTCATCGTCCTGGGGGGGCTGGGATTCGTCGTGATCGTGAATCTCCTCGAGCGATACCGGCACGCCGATCGGGTGCGACTCAGTCTCCACACGAAGCTGGCGCTCTCCGCGACGGCCGTCCTGATCGTCGCCGCGACGGCGTTCTTCCTGTTCCTGGAGTGGACCAATCCAAGGACCCTTGCGCCGCTGCCGTGGCCGACGAAGCTCCTCGCCGGCCTGTTTCAGGCGGTGACGCCTCGCACGGCCGGCTTCAACACGCTCGACTACAGCGCCATGCGCGAGCCCACCCTGGTGTTCACGCTCCTCCTGATGTTCATCGGCGGCAATCCCGGCTCGACCGCCGGCGGCATCAAGACCGTCACGTTCTTTGTCCTCGTCGGGAGCGCGTGGAGCCTGGCCCGCGGCCGCGGCGAGCTCCAGCTGTTCAACCGCCGGGTCCCGCTTGCCAGCGCGGTCCGGGCTGGCGTGATTGGCCTGATCAGCCTCAACATCGTGGGTGCTGGGCTCACCCTCCTGATGATGACCGACGCGCACCTCGGCATGCTTCAATTGACCTTCGAGGCCTTCTCGGCCGTCGGCACCGTCGGGCTGTCGATGGGCATCACTCCCGAGCTCAGCAGTCCCGGCAAGCTCGTCATCACCGTGATGATGTTCGTCGGCCGGCTGGGGCCGCTGACCCTTGCGCTCGCGCTCATCGAGCGGCCGCCAGACAATCGGATCCAGCATCCGGTCGAGGAGGTCGTGGTAGGTTAACGGGAGGAGACCAGCATGCGGCGCCAATTCCTCGTGATCGGGGCCGGCCGGTTTGGCACAGCGGTGGCGACGACGCTTTACCGGCTCGGCCATGAGGTCGTGGCCGTCGACCGGAGTGAGGACGCGGTGGAGGCCATCATGAACCAGGTCACGCACGCCGCGATCGTCGACGCGTCGGACGAAGAGGCGCTTCGAAAGCTGGGCGTCGCGAACTTCGACGCTGTCGTCGTCGCCATCGGAACCAACCTCGAGGCCAACATCCTCGCGACGGTCGCGGCAAAGGCCGCGGGGGCAAAGCATCTCGTGAGCAAAGTCCCCACCGCGGTCGCCGCACGCGTGCTCGAGCGCGTCGGGGCTGATATCGTCATTCGCCCGGAGCACGACATGGGCGTGCGCGTCGCCCGGCAGCTCGCGACCCCGAGCATTCTGGACGCCTTCAATCTCGGGCCCGAGCACGGGGTGATCGAGGTCGAGGTCCGGAGCCGGCTCACGGGAACGCTCGATCAGCTTCGATTGCGGAACCGCTTCGGCGTGCACGCCATCGCGGTCGACCGGGCCGGGAAGGTGGACATCAACCCGTCCGCGAGCTACGAGCTCAAGCCCGGCGACAAGGTGGTCCTTCTCGGCAGCAACGAGGCGATCGAGAAGATCCGGGGCTACCTCACCGACTAGCGCCCGGGCGCCCTCGGTTCCGAAAGACCGCGAATCGAGGACGATGGCCGGCTGCACACCGGGCGCGTGCTCCCAGGAGCGCTTCAGGGGCTCGGGGCGGCGCTCACCACCCTCGGAGCGGTCAAGGCTACCGGAACCAAACGAACGGCGAGTAGGAGTGTACCACCCGTGGGCGGGCGCGGCGCGCGCCGCGGCGATCGGGCGTGAGGCGCGGGCGACGGTGAGCGGCGGCCCGAGCTCCAGCCGCGCCAATGAGCACGCCCGTCGACCCTAGCCGCGGGGCTCTCAACGTGAATGGCATATCACGTGCTACCCGAGTCCGCCCTCAAGCGCCGGAGGACATCATGAAGAGAATCGGAAGCCACCTGGTCCTGACCCTTCTGTGTGTGGCATTGCTCGGCGGTTGTGCGCTCAGCCACGGGCCCGTCGTCGCGCCGATCACCCTCGGCATGATGGGCCCGGTGTCGGCCGGCCCGGCCCCCACCATGCCGAAGGTCGGCCGAGCGGAAGCGTGGGGCATCCTGGTGTTCTCGACCGGCGACGCCAGCATATCGGCCGCGATGCAGAACGGCGGCATCACGCGGATTCACCATGTCGATCACGAGACCCAGAACATCCTGGGGATCTGGGCCAAGTACACGACCATCGTCTACGGCGAGTAGGCGTCCTCGTTCACGTCGACGGCCAGCCGAAGTGGAGGCGACCATGACCAAGGTGCGAATCAACTTGGCCAACGCGGAGGAGCTGCGCGAGCTGGGCCTGGGCCCGTCGCAGGTAGCCTCCATCGTGCGGTATCGCTCCGAGCACGGTCCCATCAAGGACGGTGCCCAGCTGGCCACGATCCTCGGCGGCCATCCGCTGGCCAGCGGGCTCGAAGAGCGCGCGGACTTCGCTCCCGCCGACAGCACGGCACCGGAGGCGCCAGGGGCCTAGCGCGTCGCCTGAAGGACGGTCGATCACGGTCCCCCGCTGCCGAGCACGCACGTGTCGCTGCCGCCCAGATACACGCCGCCGCTCGCCTTGCAGCGCTCCCACGCCGCCTGCTGGCTCGGGCCCCATTGCGTGGTGCAGGTGCCCCCGGTGTACGTGCCGCCCGAGGTCTTGCAGATCGCGGCCGCGTCGAGCGCGCAACCGGCCGCGCCGATCGAGAGACCAAGGGCCAGGGTGCCCACCATGAGCGCTCGCTTCAGCGCGAGAAGCCGATGATCGGCGCCAGGGGTCAGGAGCGATCCCTCATCTCGTCGAGGAGACGAGCGATGCCGGCCGCGGGGATGCCGGCCCAGGCCGGCCGATGGGACAGCTCGTAGCGTAGCTCGTACGCCGCCTTGCCCAGCTCGAACACCGAGGTGACCTGCTCGACGCCCGCGCCCGCCGCCGGCACCAGCGGGACGGGGCTCCGCTCCGCCGCCTCGAGATACCCGCGCCGGAAGGCTCCGCGCGCCTGGCGCTCCCAGGCTTCGAGCCACGGCGCCAGCGCGCTCCGCTCGCCGGCGTCCCGGCCGGCGAGGACGGTCCGGGCGGCGTAGTCGAACGACCGCAGCATCCCCGCCACGTCGCGCAGCGGCGAGCCCTTGGCCCGCCGCTCGGCGAGCGGCCGCGCCGGCTCGCCCTCGAAGTCGATGACGACGTAGCCCGTCCGCGTCCGCAGCACCTGGCCCAGGTGATAGTCGCCATGGATGCGGATCTTGCAGCAGCCGTCGCGGACGAGCGGGGAGAGGTCGAGCGGGCAACCGGCCAGCGTCGGCCATCGCTCGACGAGCGCGGCGACGCGTTCGCGCGCCGGCTCGGCCAAGGTCTCCAGGCGCTGGGCGGCCTCGGCCAGTACGGCCCCCGTCTCGACCGTCACCTGCTCGCGCCACGCCGCCACGTCGGCGTCGCCGATCGGCTCCGGTCGAAAGGCCGGCGGCGTGTCGGCGGCGGCCAGGGCCACGTGGAGCTCACCGGTCACGGTCCCCAGGGTGCGGAGATCGTCCAGCAGCTCGCTGCCCAGCGCGCGGAGCCGGTGCTCGCCCGCCTCGACGGTCGCGGGCGGCGGCTCGCCGGCGAGAAGGGTGGCGAGCGACTCGAGGCTCCCAAGGGCGTGGCTCCAGCCGTCGCCGCTGTTCTCCACGAAGGGCTGAATGAGGGCGATGGTCATCGGCTCCCGACCCTGGGCCTGGTGCTCCAGCCAGCCCGCCAGCCCCGGGGTGTGGGGGAAGCCGGTGCGCGTCGTGAGAAAGTGGGCGATCTCGAAGTCGGGATTGGCGCCCGGACGGGGGCGACGGAAGGACTTGGCGATCAGCCGGCCCCCGAGGAGCAACGACGTGTTGCTCTGCTCTCCCTTGAGCGCGGTGACGGCAATCTCCCGGCCCCCCGCGGCGTCGGGCGCCGCCGCCGCGCCCGACCAATGGCCGACGAAGCGCCCGCCCACGCCCTCGAGGACGCGGCCCGTCGCGCACGCGTGGAGCAAGCGACGGCCGAACTCCGGCTCCTCGTGCGCGTCCACGATGGCGAGGCCGTCCACCGTTCCCACCACCTCGCCCGGCTCCGGCGCGCCTCCGGAGTGGGCGGCCAGGGGGACGTAGTACCGGTCGGTGTCGGTCTCCACCAGGAGCAGCACGACGAGCGGCTCGGCCGGCCAGTCGGGCGCGGGCGCGTCCAGGGCGGCGCCGTCCAGGACGGCGACGCGTGTCGGGCGCCGCCCGCGCGCCGCATACCACCGGCGGCGAGCCAGGAAGGCGCTGAGCCCGGACGCTCCCGCTCCTTCCAGGAACGCGATGAGCGCGGGCACCCGCTCAGAGAGAGATGTCCTCGATGCCATAGAGCACCTGCTCGGAGGCGGGCGGCTGGAGCCGGAACCAGTAGTAGCCGTAGGGCGCCAGGCTCAGGAAGTAGGGCTGGCTCCCGATGACGGGGAATCGGCTGTCGCTGAGCATCTCGACGGGCATCCAGCCCGCGTGGCGTGCGAGATCGATCTCCACCGGCTCGGCCGCGCCGGACAGGTTGTGCACGGCGAGCACCGTCTCGCCCTCCCACACCCGGAGATGCGCCAGCACGCTGTCGTTCTTGGCGCGGAGGAAGGTGAGCGTGCCCCGCCCGAACGCCCGCGACTTCTTCCGGGTGGCGATGAGGCGCCGCATCCAGTTGAGGAGGGACCAGGGCGGGCGCTCCTGCGCCTCCACGTTGATCGCCCCGTAGCCGTACACCGGGTCGTTGATCAACGGGAGATAGAGGCGGGCGGGATCGGCGCCGGAGAAGCCGGCGTTCTTGTCGCCCGACCACTGCATGGGCGTGCGCACGCCGTTCCGGTCGCCGAGGTAGATGTTGTCGCCCATGCCGAGCTCGTCCCCGTAGTAGAGGATGGGGCTGCCCGGCAGGGTGAAGAGGAGGCTGGTCAGGAGCTCGATCTTGCGCCGGTCGTTGTCCAGCAGCGGAGCGAGGCGGCGGCGGATGCCCAGGTTGAGGCGCATCTGCGGGTCCTGGCCGTAGGCCCAGTAGAGCTCCCGGCGCTCGTCGCCCGACACCATCTCCAGCGTCAGCTCGTCGTGGTTGCGCAGGAACAGGCCCCACTGGCAGCCGGCGGGAATCTCCGGCGTGTGCCGGTAGATGTCCGTGATGGGGCGCCGGTCGCCGTGGCGCACGGCCAGGAAGATCCGGGGCATGAGGGGGAAGTGAAAGGCCATGTGGAACTCGTCGCCGTCGCCGAAATACGGACGGACGTCGGCCGGCCACTGATTGGCCTCGGCGAGCAGGATACGGCCGGCGTACTTCCGATCGATGGCCTGCCGGAGGGCTCGGAGGAAGAGGTGCGTCTCGGGCAGGTTCTCGCAGATCGTCCCCTCGCGCTCGAAGAGGTAGGGCACGGCGTCGCAGCGGAAGCCGTCGAGGCCCCGATCGAGCCAGTGCTGCATCACCGCCAGCATCTCGCTCTGCACGTCGGGGTTCTCGAAGTTGAGGTCCGGCTGATGGCTGAAGAAGCGGTGCCAGTAGTACGCCCTGGCCTCGGGGTCCCACGTCCAGTTCGAGCGCTCGGTATCGAGGAAGATGATGCGCGCGTCCTTGTAGCGCTGGTCGCTGTCGCTCCACACGTAGTACGGACGATAGGGCGACGCGGGGTCGCGGCGGGCCTCCTGGAACCAGCGGTGCTGGTCGGAGGTATGGTTCACCACGAGGTCGGCGATGACGCGGAGCCCGCGCGCGTGCGCCTCGTCGAGAAAGCGCTCGAAGTCGGCCAGCGTCCCGTAGTCGGGGTGGACGGTGCGGTAGTCGGCCACGTCGTAGCCGTCGTCCCGGAGCGGCGAGGGGAAGAACGGCAGCAGCCACAGGCAATCCACGCCGAGGTCCTTCAGGTAATCGAGCCGACGGGTCAGCCCCACGAAGTCGCCGATGCCGTCGTCGTTGCCGTCCTGGAAGGCCCGGACGTGCAGCTCGTAGAACACCGCGTCCTGATACCAGAAGGGGTCACTCATGCGCGCGCGGGCTCCTAGGCGAAGTAGTCGAAGTCCGACTCCCGGCGGCGCCACCGGCCCAGCCGCCAGATGACGGCGGGCCCGCGCTGGGGGTCGAGGGCCACGGTCTGCTGGGGTCCGCGGTAGAGCCGCCGGGTCCCGCTCAAGAGCTCGGTCAGCTCGTAGGCCTCGTCGGGCGCCACGCCCAGCTCGGCCAGCGGGAGATCGAGCCGCGCCTCGTGAGCCTGGAAGGGGTCGAGGTTGACGGCGGCGAGGACGATGTTGTCCCGGGCCGCCGTGGCCTTGCCGAAGAACAGGATGTGATCGCTGTCTGCCTGATAGAAACGGAGGTTCTTATACTCGTGCAGGGCGGGGTTCTCCCGGCGGATCCGGTTGAGCCGCGCGATGAGGTCCTTGATGTGGCCGGGCGCGTCCCAGTCGCGCACGCGGATCTCGTACTTCTCGGAGTCGAGGTACTCCTCGGTGCCCGGCACCGCGGCGTTCTCGCACAGCTCGAAGCCGCTGTACACGCCCCACAGCGACGACAGGAGCGCGCCCAGCACCGCGCGCAGGCGGAAGGCGGGGGGGCCGCCGCGCTGGAGCAGCTCGGGAAGAATGTCGGGGGTGTTCACGAAGAAGTTCCCGCGGTAGTACTCGACCATGTCCGACCGCGTGAGCTCCGTGAGGTACTCGGTCAGCTCCTCCTTGAAGTTCCGCCACGTGAAGTACGTGTAGGACTGGCTGAACCCGATCTTGGCCAGCGCCCGCATCACCGACGGTCGCGTGAACGCCTCGGAGAGAAAGATCACGTCGGGATGCCGGTCCTGGACCTCGCGGATCAGCCATCGCCAGAAATCGAGCGGCTTGGTGTGGGGATTGTCCACTCGAAACGTGCGCACGCCCTGGTCCACCCAGAACAGCACGATGCGGAGCCAGGCCTCCCACAGGGACTCCCACGCGGGGCTGGCGAAGTTCAGGGGATAGATGTCCTGGTACTTCTTGGGCGGGTTCTCCGCGTACTTGATCGTCCCGTCGGGACGGTGATGGAACCACTCCGGATGCTCGCGGACCCAGGGATGGTCCGGCGAGCACTGGATCGCGAGGTCGAGGGCGAGCTCCATCCCGTGATCTCCGGTCGCCTTGACGAGGCGCCGGAAGTCGTCGAGCGTGCCCAGACCCGGCGCCACCGCGTCGTGGCCACCCTCGGGTCCGCCGATGGCCCACGGGCTGCCCGGGTCGTCGGGGCCCGCGACCAGGGCGTTGTTCCGCCCCTTGCGGTGGGTACGCCCGATGGGGTGGATGGGAGGCAGGTACAGCACGTCGAACCCCATGGCCTGGATGTCCGGCAAGCGGCCGATCACGTCCTCGAAGGTCCCGTGACGGCTGGGCACGCGTCCCTGCGAGCGGGGGAAGCACTCGTACCACGCGGCGAAGCGCGCGCGCGGGCGGTCCACCACGACCTCGTACTCGCGGTCGTGGCGGGTGAGATCCAGCCGCGGCGCCGCCGCCGCGACCAGCGCCCTGAGACCGGCATCGAGAATCAGCCGCAGGCGCGCCTCCTGGTCGGGCGCGGCGTCGAGGGCGCCGACGGCGTGGCGGAGCCGCTCGGCATCCACGCCGGACGCGGCCCCGGCCGCTTCCTCGACCAGGGCCCGGCCCTCGGCGAGCTCGCTGCGGAGATCGGCTTGGCCCCCGGCGACCCGCCGCTCGGTCTCGCGCACCCAGGAGCCGAAGCGATCGGTCCATGCCTCCAGCACGACCGTGTAGCGGGTGTTCTCCTCCAGGGCCAGCTCGGCGGCCCAGCGGTCGCCGTCGCGCCGGACGAGGGGGCGGACGCGCCAGCCGGCCTCTCCCCGGGCCCGGTACCGCACGGCGGCCCCGAGCACGTCGTGGCCTTCCTTGAAGATGTCGGCCGAGATGACGAGCGGCTCGCCGACGACGCGCTTCACCGGATGGCGACCGTCGTCCACGGCCGGGGCCACGCGCTCGATCACGATCGGCTGCCGCGGCTTCGTCATCGCCATCGGTCCACCAGGTAGCCTTTCTCGTCCTCGAATCCGCGCGCCAGCCGCTCGGCGACGGCCGTGACGGCCGCCGCCGGCTTGCCGCGTGTCTCCAGGACGAGGGAGGCGGTCCGTCCGAGGTAGAGCGGCGCCAGCGACTGGGCCACGTGTCCCCGATGCGCCACCCGGAATCGCCAGGCGAGCAGAAAGTCGTACACCACGTGCGTCCAGAGCCGATCCGAGAATCGGAACTCGTCGGGATCCGCTTCCCCCAGCGCCAGCACATCGGCCAGGGTCTCCGGCGAGAGGATGCGGACCCAGATCTCCAGGAGGTCCCGTACCCCCTGACGGAAGCCGGTCACGAGGCGGAGGGGATCGACCGGCCCGCCCCCCTCGCGCGGAGCCGGCTCGGGGCCGCTGGCGGGCACTGCCTCCGAGCCCCGGATCTCCAGCCAGTGGCCTTCCGTCTGCTCGGCCAGGGCGAAGAGGGCGCCCGCCACCCGCCCCACGGTGGCGCCGAGCGGCGACGGCCGGCTCTCCGCGACCACCCGCCGCTGCCCCACGGGAACCTGGCTCACGACCAGGCCCGCCTGGATGGCCGCCACCGGCAGCCAGAACTCTATCCCCAGACGCGCCACCTCCGTTTCCCATGCAACGGTATCGAGGAAGGCCGCGGCCGCCTCGCCCGAGCACGCGAATTCCTCGGCCATGGGATGGGCGAGCCGGCGGCCCCACAGCGCGCGGGCGAGCGGCACGACCAGCGCGTGCGTGAGGGCGCCCTCGTAGCGCGTCCGCGTGTACATCGGCAGCACGAGCCCGTGGCCGTCTTTGAGCGCGGGCTCGGCAAGCGCGGCCGCGCGGCCCGGCGTGCCGGGATCCACCAGCGCGTTGAGCAGGATGATGCCCCGCGCGCGGAGCTGTCGGCCCACGGCGAGGACGGTGCGGACGGTGTCGCTGGGGTCGTCGCGCTCGGGCGAGGCGGGAACTCGCCGCAGGCCGGAGCCCTCGAGATGGACGAGCGGGCAGGGCGCGACGGCGCGGGTCAGGGCCTCGATGACCTCGCCGGAGCCCGTCTGATCCACGTGGACCACGACCGTGCCCATGCTGCCGAGGGCGCCATCGAGGGCCGCCCGCGCGACCGTCTCCGCGGACGCCGTCGGCCCGACGGTGGGCAGACCCACCACGATGTCGGCGGTGCCCAGGGCCTCCAGCTCCGCCTGCACCGCCGGGTCGCTCAGGAGTCTCGCCATGCCCGTCCGCTCACTTGGTCAGGTGGGCGAGCAGGCCGAGGTGATCGGCCAGGTCGCGCGTGATCAGAAAGCGGTGGCGGACCATTTCCCGCGCCGCCGCCCCCATGCGGCCGATCAGCTCCGGACTGTTCAGCAGGTGACGAAGCCGGAACGCCGCGCCCTCCACCGTGCTCACCACGAAGCCGGTAGTCTGGTTCACGATCTGGTCCGGGATCCCGCCGACCGGGCTGCCGATGACCGGCTTGCCCTTCCACATGGCGCAGGCGACATCCAGCGCGTAGTCGGCCCGCAGGGGCTTCTGCACCACGACGGTGGCGCCCCGCTCGAGCGCGTTCAGATCGGCGTCGGGAGCGCCGCCGAGCACGATGGGAACCACGTCCGCGTCGGCCTGCGCGGCCTCGCGCAGCTCGTCCAGCACCGTGGTGCCGGCGGTCGGCTCCGGGCCGGCGAGGACCAGCCGCACATCGTGCCGCTGCTTGACCAGCCGGTACGCATTGATCACGCCCTGCGGATCCTGGGCGCGGGTGAATTCCCCCACCTGGAGGAGATAGGGCTTGTCCCGGGGCACCGCGAGCCGATCGAGCCGCTGGGCCTGCTCGAGCCGCGACATGTCGCGGTTGCGGTCGTCGAGGGGATCGACGGCCGGGGCGATGAGGAAGCGAGGGATCGGCAAGGGCGGGGCGAAGGAGCGACGCGAGAGCACGGCCGCGTCGTAGCGCGGGAGGAAGCGGCGCAGGAAGGCCCACACCTGGGCCTGCGGCGCCGACAGGTCGCCGTGCCCGCGCCAGACCCAGCGGCCCGCATCGGGACGGCGATCGACCAGGAGAAAGGGAGCGCCGCCGTGGACCATGACGAGGTCGCCGTCGAGGGGCAGGCGCGAGGCGTTGTCCACGCACGTGGCGTGCAGGCGCTCGAGCATGGCCTCGGTGACGACCTGCTCGGTGCCGTGGAGCGCCAGCGCCAGGCTGCGGGCGCCGGCATCGAACTCGGCCGTGCCCACGATGATCTCCCACGTGGTCTCGACACCGAGGGCGTTCACCACCGGAAGCATCCGGTTGAGGGTGGCGGCGATGCCCCCGCCATAGCGTGACGCCGTCACATGGACCAGACGCCGGCCGCGCACCGTCTCGGCCAGCCGCGCGAGGAAATCCACGGCGCCGCGCGGGGCCACGACCCGATAGTCGTCGAGCGTGATGCGGACGGGGCCGGCCACGGCTAGGGCCCCGTCGCCAAGGCGTCCTCGATCGCGCCGAGGCACCGATCGCGCATCCGCTCGAGGCTTCCCACGTGGGCGTCGATCCGGGCCAGCCGCTCGGCGAGGTCGGCACGCCCCAGGCCGTGCTCGCACCACTCCGCGAAGTCGCCCCGGTCGCGCCCGAGGCGGTAGCGCACCTCCACCACGTGGTAGAAGAGCGCGCTCCCGTCCACCAGGGCGAGCCCGTCCCGGAATTCGCGCAGCGTGGAGGCGGTGACTCCGAGCGGCACGGGCACCACGTGCGCGCGGAGGAAGACGAACGGCTCGACCGCGGGGGCCGCCGCCACCGGCCCCCGGTGCAGGTGATCCTCGAGGACGGCGACCAGGTTGGCTCGGAGCGCTTCGAGCGAGCCGGCGTCGAAGACGTCGACCATGGCCAGCCGCTCGGCCAGCGCCTGGTCGCCCAGCTCGGTGGCCGCCCACAGGGCGAAATCGTTCGGCCAGGCGTCGGCCTGCACCGGGCGCCGCAGCATCGTCCCCGCCGTGTGGGTGAACAGCATGTCGTCGGAGGCCTGGCCGAGCCCCTCGAGCAGCGCGCGGGCGTCCCAGGCCTCGGGGCCGACCAGCTCCCGTACCGCCAGGCAGCCATGGAAGACGAACGGCATGACCGTCATCGTTTACACTGCCTCGACGGGAAGGATACGCGTGCCATGAACGTGCTGATGCTGAGTCGAGAGTACCCGCCCCACATCTACGGCGGCGCGGGCGTGGTGGTCGATGAGCTGTCGCGGGCCCTGGCGCGCCTCGCCCGGGTCGAGGTCCGCTGCTTCGGCGACCAGCGGGCGCCGGGCCCCGCGCTTGGCGTGCACGGCTACGCGGCCCCGGCTGACATCGCCCGGGCGGCCGCCGCGTTCCGGCACCGCCCGGTGCTCGAGGCGCTCGCCGTGGACCTGGCCATGGCCGCCGACCCCGTGGAGGCGGACGTCGTGCACAGCCACACGTGGTATGCGGCCTTCGGAGGGGTGCTGGTGCGCGCCCTGTTCGACATCCCCTTGGTGGTGACGCTCCACAGTCTGGAGCCCCTCCGGCCGTGGAAGGAGGATCAGCTCGGCACCGGCTACCGCGTGTCGACCTGGGTCGAGCGGCTGGCGGTGGAGCAGGCGGAGCGGGTGATCGCCGTGTCCGAACAGATGCGCGCGGACATCCTCAGGCATTTCGCGGTGTCCCCGGAGGCGGTCGTGGTGATCCACAACGGCGTGGACGCCCAGAGCTTCCGCCGCACCGAGCGCCGCGATGCCCTGGCGCGCCTCGGCGTAACGCCACCCTACGTGCTGTTCGTGGGCCGCATCAGCGAGCAGAAAGGCATCTTCCATCTGCTCGAGGCCAGCCGGCGCCTGCCCGCCGGCGTTCAGCTCGTCCTCTGCGCGGCCGCCCCCGACACGCCCGAGCTCGAGCGCCGTCTCGCCGCGGAGGTCGCGGCGCGCCCCCACGTGCGCTGGATCAACGCCATGGTCCCCCGCGGCGACGTCGTTCAGCTCTACAGCCACGCCGCGTGCTTCGTCTGCCCCTCCGTCTACGAGCCCTTCGGGATCATCAATCTCGAGGCCATGGCGTGCGGGACGCCCGTGGTCGCGACCGCGGTGGGGGGCATTCCCGAGGTGGTCGTGGACGGCGAGACGGGCCTCCTGGTCCCACCCGGCGAACCCGCCGCGCTGGCGGGCGCGCTGGAACGGCTGCTCGCCGATCCCGAACGCGGGGCCAGGCTGGGACAGGCCGGACGCCGCCGCGTGGAGGAGCGCTTCGCCTGGGAGCGCATCGCGGAGCGCACGCTCGTCGCGTACGAGGACGCGCGGCGCGTTCACCGTGAGGGCTCCTCGGCCAAGTAACCTGGCCCGGTCCGGACGCGCGAGCGCGGAGCGCTCATGCCCCCCCGAAGCGGAGCCACACGGCCGCGAGCGGAGGCAGGGTGAGGCGGATCGAGTGGGGCTGCCCGTGCCAGGGGACGGGCTCGCTCGGCACGCCGCCGCCGTTGCCGAGGTTTCCGCCCCCATAGTGGGCGCTGTCCGTGTTCAGCACCTCCGTCCACGTCCCGGCTCTCGGCACACCCACGCGGTACTCCCGCCGCGGGACGGGCGTGAAGCTGCACACGCAGAGGAGCATCTGCCCCGGCTCGAGCGCGAACCGGACGAAGGCGATCACGCCCTGCTCGTTGTCGCGGCAGTCCATCCACAGGAAGCCGGCCGGGTCGTGGTCGAGCTGGTGGAGCGCTCGCTCCTCCCGGTACAGGCGATTGAGATCGCGGACGAGCGCTCTGAGGCCCCGGTGGTACGGCCCCTGATCGAGCAGATGCCACTCCAGGCTCGTCTCGTGATACCACTCGCTCGACTGGCCGAACTCTCCGCCCATGAACAGGAGCTTCTTGCCGGGATAGGCCCACATGAAGGCGTAGAGCAGGCGCAGGTTGGCGAAGCGCTGCCAGTCGTCGCCCGGCATCTTGGCCTTGAGCGAGCCCTTGCCGTGCACGACCTCGTCGTGGGAGAGGGGCAGGATGAAGTTCTCGCTCCACGCGTACAGGAGCCCGAAGGTCAACCGGTCGTGGTGATACCTCCGGTGCACCGGATCCTGGCGGAAGTAGTCGAGGACGTCGTGCATCCAGCCCATGTTCCACTTGTAGCCGAACCCGAGGCCGCCCAGCGGGACCGGCCGCGACACCATCGGCCACGACGTGGACTCCTCGGCCACCGTCATCGCGTCTCCGTGGAGCCCGTAGACCACCTCGTTGAGCCGCTTGAGGAACGCGATGGCGTCCAGGTTCTCCCGGCCGCCGAAGCGATTGGGACGCCACTCCCCCGCCCGGCGCGAGTAGTCGAGGTAGAGCATGGACGCCACCGCGTCCACGCGCAGCCCGTCGAGATGATAGCGCTCGAGCCAGAAGAGGGCGTTGGCGATGAGGAAGTTGGCCACCTCGTGGCGCCCGTAGTTGAAGACGCGGGTGCCCCAGTCGGGATGCTCGCGCCAGCGTGGATCGTCGTGCTCGTAGAGATGGGTGCCGTCGAAGAACGCGAGGCCGTGCGCGTCCCGCGGGAAGTGGGCGGGCACCCAGTCGAGGATGACGCCGATGCCGCGCTGATGCAGATGGTCGACGAAGGCCATGAAGTCATGGGGATCGCCGTACCGCCGCGTGGGGGCGTAGTAGCCGATGCCCTGGTATCCCCAGGAGCCGTAGAACGGGTGCTCCATGACCGGCATGAGCTCGACGTGCGTGAATCCCATGTCGGTCACGTAGTCCCCGAGCTGGTGGGCGAGCTCTCGGTAGGAGAGCCAGCGCTGCCCCTCCTCCGGGACGCGGCGCCACGAGCCGAGGTGCACCTCGTAGATGCTCACGGGCACGCCGAGCGACTGCCGGCGGACCCGCTCGGTCATCCACGACTGGTCGGCCCAGCGGTAGCCGTCGAGGTCGACGACCTCGGCGGCCGTGCGCTCGCCGCCGGGCTCGAAGGCGAAGGCCAGGGGATCCGCCTTGAGCGCCTGGAGCTCGCCCCCCGGCCCCAGGATCTCGTACTTGTAGCGGGCGCCCCGACCGACCCCGGGAAGGAACAGCTCCCAGATCCCGTTGCTCGGATGGAGGCGCATCGGGTGGCGGCGGCCGTCCCACCCGTTCCAGTCGCCGACGACGCTGACGCGCTGGGCGTTGGGCGCCCATACCGCGAAGATGGTGCCGTGGACGCGGTCGAGCTCGGCGGGATGGGCGCCCAGCTTGTCGTACACGCGGTAATGCGTGCCCTCCCCGAGGAGGTGGAGGTCGTAGTCCGAGAGGGTCGAGGGGAAGCGATACGGGTCGTCCTCGTCGCGGGTTCGCCCCTCGTGGTCGGTGATGCGCAGCCGGTAGACGAGCCCGCTCCGTCCCGGCACCGTGGTCTCCCAGAGCCCCGCCGGGTGAAGCGCCTCCATCGGATGCTCCTCGACGGGCTCCCCGCCCAGCACCACCGAGACCTTTTCGGCGCCGGGCTGTAGCGTCCGGATCACCACGTTCCCTCGCCCTCTGTCGTGCGGCCCGAGCACGGCAAAGGGGTCGCCATGACGGCCGCCCACGAGGGAGTCGACGACATCGGGGGACAGACCCGGCTTCCTGCCCTTGTCGGCCATGTAAGAGAAGGTACTACTCGTTCCGCGCGGGAGCGAGCGCGCCGGCCACTCGATCGTGCCTTACACCTTTCGGGGCACCGTATCGCTTTTGACGCCTCCGCCGGGGCTGTGCTATGCCGGGGGCGCGATGGCGACCCCCGTCTCCCGCCTGGCCGGCCGCGTGGCCATCGTCACCGGCGCGGCCCACGGCATCGGCCGCGCCATCGGCGTGGCGCTGGCGCGTGAAGGCGCCACCGTGTGGGCCTGCGACGTGCGCGCCGTCGAGCTCGAGGCCACCCGCGCGGCGATCGACGGGGCGCGCGCGGGCGCCGGGCGGGCCCAGGTCGTGGACGTCCGCGACGCCGACGCCGTGGAGGCCTTCGTCGCGCGCGCGGCCGCCGAGGCCGGTCGTCTCGACGTGCTGGTGAACACCGCCGGCGGCGTGGCCGGCCAGGTGATGCGCCCCCTCGAGGCGGTCTCCGACGAGGACTGGCGGGTGATCTTCGCGATCAACCTGGACGGCGCGTTCCACTTCACCCGCGCGGTCGTCCCCGTCATGAAGCGTGGCGGCGGCGGCGCCATCGTGAACATCTCCTCCGGCGCCGGTCGCTCCTACAGCCTCACCGGCATCCAGGCCTATGCCAGCGCCAAGGCCGGTCTCATCGGCTTCACGCGTCAGACCGCGCGCGAGCTCGGGCCCCACGGGATTCGCGCCAACTGCATCGCGCCCGGCTTCCTCCGCTCGAACCCCGCCTCCGAGGCCCAGTGGCAGGCCATGGGGGAGGCCGGACAGCGGACGCTGCTCGAGTCCATCGCCCTGCGCCGCCTGGGAACGCCGGAGGACATCGCGCGCGCCGTCGTCTTCTTCGCCTCCGACGAGGCGGGGTGGATCACCGGCCAGACCATCAGCGTCGACGGCGGGCACTGGATGCTGGGCTAGGGCGCGCTCAACGCCCGGCCGATCGGGCGGCGCGATCGGCGAGGATGGACTTCAGCGAGTCCTGCTCCAGCGTGAGCACGTGCTTGGCCACGACGCGGTAGGTCCACTGCCCGGGCGCGGTCTCGCCGTTGAACTGCGCGTCGCTGAGGCCGATCAGCGAGCCGATGAGCCGCGAGCGCTCCTCCAGCCACTCGGCGAGCAGCCGGTGCACGGGCGAGGCGGTGATGCGGCTCTCGTAGCGCCCCTCCAGGATCTGTCCCAGGTGAATCTTCTCGTGGTCGATGTCGTTGGTGAGCAGCGTCCACAGGTCCTTGCCATGGGCGCACGCGTGCGAGGCCGGCATCGTCAGCTCCGCCTCCGACGCGTCGAGGAGCGCCTCCATGGTCGCCAGCGTCTGGGTCATCAATTCGCGAATCGCCTCACGCACCGTTGCCGCCATATGCGCCTCCTGGCTCGAGGTGGGACGAGATCACTATGGCACGACACCCGCCGATGCGGCGGGACGGTCGCCGCCCGCCACAAATGGCCTCCTTTGCGGTATCCTCCCACCCATGCGCCTCAGCGTCTGCGTGATGGCCGACATCGACGAGATGGACTTCTATCCACACGTCGAGTCACTGGGTTACGACGCGGCCTGGGTCACCGACAGCCAGATGCTCTTCTCCGATTGCTACGCGGTGCTGGCCCTCGCCGCGCAGCGCACGTCGCGCCTGCGCCTCGGGCCCGGGGTGGCCATCTGCGGCACGCGCATTCCACCGGTGCACGTGGCCGCGCTCGCCACGCTCAACCGCCTCGCGCCCGGGCGCGTGCACCTCGCCCTCGGCACCGGCAACACCGCCCTGCGCACCATGGGCCAGCCGCCCATGCGCATCGCGGAGTACGCGGAGTACCTTCGCGTGGTGCGAGGGCTCCTGGGCGGTGACGCGGTGGACTACGCGTTCGAGGGCGCGCGGCGGCCCATCAAGATGCTCATTCGCGAGAAGAAGTACATGAGCCTCGAGCCGCGCATCCCGCTCTACGTCTCCGCCTTCGGGCCACGGGCGATGGAGGTCGGCGGCCAGTACGGCGACGGCCTCGTCATCGCGATCCCGCCGCGCGGGCTGCCGCCGGCCGCCGCGCTCGAGCGGGCCCGGATGGGCGCCCGCCGCGAGGGGCGCGAGCTCGGGCCGGACTTCCACCTCGCCGCGCTCACCAACATCGTGCTGCTCGAGCCCGGCGAGCCCGCCAACTCCGAGCGGGTGATCCGCGCGGTGGGGCCGAACGTGATGGCGAGCGTGTACTACTTCTACGACGCCCTGCGCGAGCGGGGCGGCGAGCCGCCGGCCTTCCTCCAGCGCATCTGGAAGCGCTACGTCGCGCTGGTGGAGGAGACGCCGGCCGCGCATCGACACTTCCGTACCCACGAGGGGCACTACACCTATCTCCATCCCGGCGAGGCCGAGCTGATCGACGCCGATCTCGTGCGCGACACCTGTCTGGTGGGCTCGCCCGAAGAAGTGATCGAGCGCATCCAGGAGCTCGGGCGGGGCGGCCTGCGCGAGCTCATGTGGGCCACCGGCACCGACGACAAGTGGCGCTTCAGCCGCGAGCTGGCTGACCGCGTGATGGCGCGGGTGTAGGCTCGAGGAACCCATGACGATCGACAACGTCGAGCTCGACCGCGAGCTGCCCGCCAATCTCACCACGCTGGTGATCGCCTTCGGCGGATGGATCGACGCCGGCCAGGCGGCCACCGGCGCCCTTCGCCACCTGATCCGCGACCTCGATGCCCCGCGCGTGGCCTCCATCGTCCCGGAGGAGTTCTTCGTCTTCACCCAGGAGCGGCCCGAGGTGCGCCTGCGGCCCGACGAGACCCGCGACATCCGCTGGCCCCGCAGCGAGTTCTTCGCGTGGGTGCCCGAGGATCGCCCCCAGGGCGTGCTGCTCTTCACCGGCCCCGAGCCGCACCAGCGGTGGCGCACCTACGCCAAGGCGTTCCTCGACGTGGCCGAGGGCTGCGGCGTGCGGCGCATCGTGTCGGTGGGCGCGCTCCTGGCCGGGGCGCCGCACACGCGGCCCACGCCCGTCACCGCGCGGTGCACCGATCCGGCCTGGCGGGCGCTCGTCGAGGCGTGGGGGATCTATCGCCCGCCGACCTACGAGGGCCCGACCGGCATCTCCACCGTGGTCCTGGACGCCGCCGAGAAGCGCGGCATGTCGCATCTCGGCCTGATGGGGCAGGCGCCGCACTATCTGCAGAACGCGGAGAATCCGGCCGCGGTCGAGGCCCTCCTGACCTATGTCGCCCGCCTGCTCGATCTGCATCTGGACATGTCGCAGTTCCCCGAGGCGATCAAGGACTTCCGCGCCCAGTGCGACCGGGCGGTGGCGCGCAACAAGGCCACGCGCGAGCACGTGCAGCAGCTCGAGCGGGAATACGACGAGGCGGTGGGCGAGAAGCCGCCGGGACTCCCCGAAAAGCTCGACTCGGATCAGCTCATGCGCGAGCTGGAGAACTTCCTGCGCAAGCAGCGCGAGAGCGGCGGGGGCGCGGGCGAGCCGGAAAGCCGCTAGCGGAGCTCGATCCCGAAGTACCGCTTGAAGCGGGCGTTGTACTCCTCGTCGCTGAGCTCTCCACCCATCGCCACCCACTCCTCGTCGCTGATGCGGGGCCGGCCGGCGGCGATGCCCTCCGCGTCCCCGCCCACCGGATAGCGCAGCCGCGGCCGATCGGTGGTGATGGCCTCCAGGATCGTCGCGGCCACCGTGTCCGGCTGACCCGGGTTGCGGAAGCCGGCGGCGAAGAGCTTGCCGTTCCGGCGCATGATCTGCCGGTACGGCGAGGTCTTGTCGAAGCGCGTGTAGGCCGCGGAGTTCTCGAAGATGGCGGTCTGGATGACGCCGGGCTCGATGATGGCGACGCGGATCCCGAACGCCGCCACCTCGTGGGCCAGGGCCTCGCTGGCGGCGGCCAGGGCGAACTTCGACGCCGAGTACGGGATCTGGTTCGGGGTGGCGATGCGCCCCGCGATCGAGGTGATGTTGACGATGCACCCCAAGCGCCGCTCCCGCATCGACGGCAAGACGGCCTGCATCATTCGAATGGCCCCCCAGTAGTTCGCCTCGAACATCGCCCGGTGCTCGGCCTCCGGCGTGAGCTCGAGCGGGGTCGCCCCACCGATCCCGGCATTGTTCACGAGGACGTCGACCGCGCCCTCGCGCTCCCGCGTCGCCGCCATCGCGCGATCGATGGACGCCTGGTCGGTCACGTCCAGCTCGCGGAGGACGACAGGCAGTCGCGCCCCGCGCGCCGCCGTCTCGAGCGGCTCCGCCTTCGCGAGGTTCCGCATGGTGGCGACGACGGTGTAGCCATGTCGGGCCAGGTGCAGCGCGGTGGCGTAGCCGATGCCGGTGCTGGTGCCGGTGACGAGGGCGACGGGCATGGGCGCCATGCTGCCTTTGAGCGGGCGCGGCGTCAAGCGGCGGGACGGCGGTCGGGATCCGCCGGCATGCTCGCTTGCTCCACCACGCCGATCGAGGCGCCGGGCCCGTGGTGCCGCCGGGCCCGGCCGATGGCCTCCTCCACCGTGGCCGCCACCTCGAAGCCCAGGTGGCGGGGCACGTGCGCGTCGCGGGCGCCGGCGACGATTACCCGGCCCACGCGGCGGAGGCGCTTGAGGGGGTGCGTGGCGAGGATCCCGTGAATGGGATGGAAGGCGAAGCGATGCCGGTAGGCCTCGATGTACTCCCCATGCCGCGCGTATTCCGTCTCGAAGCGGGCGGTGATCTCGTAGGCGTCGCGCGTCTGGGTGAGCACGCGCTCCCACACGTCGGGATACGAGGGGTGATGCACCCGGTCCCACGCGTCCCGCACCGCCGCCGCCATCACCACGGTGCAGCCCGGCTTGCCCGCGGCGTCGATCATGCCGCCCAGATAGCCCAGCCCCATCGAGATCAGCGTGAGGATCGGGTTCACCGAGGCCCAGATGGCGTAGGGGCTCGAGTCGGGCACGCCGTAGACGAGGATGTCGCACGGCTCGGGGGCGGCCGCGCGCCGTGAGGGAAAGCGCCGCGCCTGGATCGCGAGGGCGGCCTGCCGCGTCTCGTCCACCCCACCCGCCAGCACCTGTGCGGCGTGGAACGGGTCGGCGAGGAGCGTGTCGATCTTGAAGATGCGCCGGCCGAGCCGCCGCTCGAGGTGATGGCCCATCTCGTCGAGGACGGCGTGCATGCGATTGCGCTCGAGCGACATGGACATGCCGTCGGGGTCGTGGGTGACGCGGATGGACTTCCACGTCGAGAGGCCGATGCCCACGGACTTCCAGCCGCCCGTGAAGCCGCGGATGTAGTTGGTGTTGACGTAGACGGTGAGGTCGGAGTCGGTGACGAGGCGGCTCACCTCCACGGGGTAGCCGTGCTCGGCCGTGACCCCGAGGTCGGCGATCTGCGCGGGGTCCTCCGCGTCGTGGCAGGCCAGGCGCCCCGCGAACTCGTCGGCGAGGGCGTCGTCGAGGAGCCGGCGGAGCTCGGCCGGCCGCAGCATCCGGTGCAGCGCGTTCGCACAGACCAAGCGCACCTGCGAGCGCGATACGCCCGCGGCGGCCAGCTCGTCCAGCACCGCCCGGATCGCCACCGGCCGGATCGGGCCGAAGGAGCCGACGGTGTGATCGTCGAAGGCGATGGTGACCCGGGCGCCCGGCTTCACCAGCTCGCGGACGCGGGGCAGGCCGAGCGGGGCCGCCAGCGCGGCGCGCACCGCGCCGTCGAGGTCGGCCAGGGGGGCGAGCGCGCCCTCGGCGGCGCTGGACAGCCGGCGCGTACCGTCCGGGAGCGTGGCGGCAAGCGTGCCGTCGGCGTAGGGGAGCTCGACCTTCATGCCGCGAGCGTACGTTCCGACGTAGCCGGGGTCAACGCCCCGGGCAACGTCTCGCGCGGTGTCTTGACGCTCCGCACTTCGGGGAATAGCATCGACCCGGCCGAAAGCCATGATAGGTCCCGTTCTTCGGCACCGGGCCCGACCGTCACTGTCCTTACGCCTCGGCTGAGGTGAGCTCGTGGCGGCGTCCGATTCATTTGCGCTCTCACTCCCCAAAGCAGGCGGCAGCCTCCAGGGCATGGGCGCGTCGTTCCAGGCCAACGCCTTCGCGGGAACGGCCAATGTCAGCCTGCCGATCACGCTCTCACCCGGACGCAGCGGCTTCACGCCGTCGCTGGCGCTCGGGTACTCTGCGGGCTTCGGTAATGGGCCCTTCGGCCTCGGCTGGCAGCTCAGCCTGCCCGAGATCTCCCGCAAGACCGAGCGCGGGATCCCACGCTACGACGACCGCGACACGTTCGTCCTCTCGGGCAGCGAGGATCTCGTGCCCGCCTGGCGTCAACCTGCGGCCGACGCCGCGGCCTGGGAGCTCGACGAGGAGCTGATAGGGGGCTACCGGGTTCAGCGCTTCCGCCCGCGCACTGAGGGCCGCTTCTCCCGCATCGAGCGCTGGACGGACGCGCACGGTGACGCCCACTGGCGCGTCACCACGGGCGACAACGTGACCAGCATCTACGGCCGGAGCGTCGCCGCGCGGGTCGTGGATCCGGACACGCCACAGCGCGTGTTCCGCTGGCTGCTCGAGGAGACGTTCGACCCGCGAGGCAACCATGCCCGCTACGAGTACGCCGCCGACGCCGCGCCGCCGGCCCCGGGCCTCGCCGAGCGCCGACGGCGCTACGCCCAGCGCTACCTCCGGCGCGTGCTCTACGCCAATGCCCCCGACGGCGCCCTGCCCGCGGACGCCTCGGCGCCGCGCCGCGTCGGCGTGGATCACGAGCGACCCCTTGAGACGCGCGAGCGCGCCTACCTCATCGAGGCGGTGCTCGACTACGGAGACATCGAACGCGAACGGTATCCCATCGCGACCGGCGCGGGCGAGATGGCGACGGCGGCTTGGCTGGTACGGGAGGATCCGTTCTCCACGTACCGACCGGGCTTCGAACTCCGCACGGTGCGCCGTTGCCGGCGCATCCTCGTCTTCCACCACTTCCCGGAGGGGGGCGGCACCATTCCGGTGCGCGCCACCGAGCTGACGTATCAGATCGATCCCGATTCGAAGCTCTCCCTTTTGGTGGCCGCCGCGCCAGTGGGCTATGGGCCCGCCCCCGACGGGAGCGTGAACGCCCGCCGGCTCCCGCCGACCACGCTCACCTACGCGCCGTTCGCGCCCGAGCAGCGACGGTACTCAACGCTCGATGCGGCGGAGGGCGGCTTCCCCTCTCGCGCCGTGTACGGGCCCGACGTCGCCTTCGTGGACGTGCTGGGTGATGGGCTTCCGGCGATGGTGCAGTCCACTCTCGGGGGTTGGCGCTACTGGCGCAATCTCGGTGGCGGCCGGTTCGACCGGCCACGGCCCATGGGGAACTCTCCTGCCGGGGCCACGCTCGCCAAGCCCGGTGTTCGCTTCGGCGACGCCCAGGGTGACGGCCGCCCCGATCTGCTCGACCACTCGATCCCGATGGCGGGGTTCTACGGCCTCGACGATCGGGGCGGCTGGCGCCCGTTCCAGCGCTATCCCACCGCCGTCGCCGTCGACCTCGCCGACCGCAATCTCCGGCTCGTTGATCTCTCGGGAGACGGGCGCAGTGACGCGCTCGTCTCCGCGCCGGAGAGCTTCGTCTGGTTCGAGAACCTGGGCGACCAGGGCTTCGCCCCGCCGCAGCGGATCGCGAGGACCCACGACCTCGACCTCTTCCCCGACGTGAGCTTCGACGACCCGCACGGGCGCGTGCGCCTCGCCGACATGAACGGCGACGGGCTCGCCGACATCGTGGCGGTGCACGACGGCGCCGTCGAGTACTGGCCCAATCTGGGCCACGGTCGCTTCGGGCCGCGCGTGCGCATGGCGGACGCGCCCCGCCTGGGCCACCCTATCGACCCTGCGCGGCTCTTCCTGGTGGATCTCGATGGAAGCGGCACCGCCGACCTCGTCTACGTGGAGTTCGACCATGTCCGCTACTGGCGCAATCAGTCCGGCAATGGTTGGAGCGGCGAGCGCGTGATTCGAGGCACGCCTCCCGTCACCAGCGCGAGCGCGCTGGAGTTCGCCGACGTGTTCGGCACCGGCACCGCGACGCTGGTGTGGAGCTATGAGCTGGCGCCCCAGGTGCACGGCCACCACAAGGCGCTCGACTTCTGCGGCGGGGTCAAGCCCCACCTGCTCGTCGCCGTGGACAACGGGCTGGGCGCGGTGACGCGCCTGCGCCACGCGCCGTCCACCCGGTTCTACCTGGATGACCTCGTGCGCGGGCGTCCGTGGAAGACGACCCTGCCGTTTCCCGTGCACGTGCTCGAGGAGACGGAGATCGTCGATCAGGTCTCGGGGACGCGGCTGGTGACCCGCTATGCGTACCACCACGGCGTCTGGGACGGCCGTGAGCGCGAGTTCCGCGGCTTTGCCTGCGTCGACCAGTTCGA
>DATEDO010000159.1:0-11042 GCA_035281625.1 Candidatus Methylomirabilota bacterium | reverse complement strand
CTAATGAAGTCCGAAGCGTTGAAGTCTCGAACCTTCGCGGCGACCTTGCAGGGGTAGGGGTCGGTGTCGAACTCGGTGATCCAGTCCACGCCGGACTTGCCGGCTACCAGGCTGTCCCAGTAGGCCTGCTTGCCGATCCCGTTTGGAGCTACAACCCCTATGCCGGTGATTACCACACGGCGGCCATTTCGCATACTTGGCTTAGCCCCTAACTCGTTGAAAGTTAAAGCATGGTAGCGCGTACCATAGCAAGAAAGTGGAGTGAATCCAAGTTTCCTCGGGCCAAGCGCTCGGGTAAAATCGATCTGTAGATGGCCTCGCCGATCAGCCGCCGTCAGCTGCTGGCCCTCCCCCTCGGCCTGCTTGTCCTTCCCCGCACCGCCATGGGGGAGGGGGTCGTACGGAGGAACTTTGCCTATCGCGCCGACATGGGGGTCTTGTTCGACCTCCTCACGTTTCACGTCACCGGCACGGTGGCGGAGGAGATCGATCACGGGGCCGGGCGGTACCGCGTGGTGCTGACCGGGGAGGGGACGGGGGTCACCCACCGCTCCGAGTCCATCGGGTCGATCCGCTCGGGCCGCTTCTTTCCCACGGGCTCCTGGTCCTCCGGCACGGTGCGCGGGCGCGAGCACCGGGCCTCCATCCGGTACGACTATCAGCACGGCACCATCGACTTCCACTCCTACGGCCACACGCTCATCCTGGGCCGGGTCCGGCAGGTCGACGATGTGGTGAAGATGCCGGCGGGGCAGCCGATCGACGACCTGGCGTCGGCCACGCTGAACTTCGCCGCCGGACAGCTCGAGCCGGACGCCCAGGGCTATCACCGCATCGTGGTCGTTCGGCGGGCCAAGGCCGAGAACGAGGGCCCGGACGATGTCTCGGCGAATGGCTACCGCGGGGAGCTGGTGCCCCTACGCTTCCGGACGACGCGCGATAGCGCCGGGCGTCTGACCGCGGCCATCGACATCACGCGTTTTTCCTCCTGGGCCCGCTCGAATCAGCCCGCCCACGTGACGTTCGATGAGACGCGGCATCTGGAGTCCGTGAAGTCCTCGCTCATGCTCGGCAGCTCGGTGAGCGTTCGCCTCACCTCATCCTCCTGATCCGGCCCCCATGGGCTTCGACCTCGTCGCCGTCGGAGAGGTCATGCTCAGGCTGTCGGCCCCGCCTCCTGAGCGGCTCGAGCAGGCGATCAGCCTCAACGTGCAGATCGGCGGCTCCGAGGCGAACGTGGCCGCGGCGTGCGCCCGCCTCGGCCTCCGCACCGCGCTGATCTCCGCGTTGCCCGCCGCCCATCCCTGGGCGGACCGAGCGGTGCGCGAGCTCACGAGCCATGGTGTCGACTGCAGTCCCGTGGTCCGGCCCGAGGGGGCGCGCATGGGGCTCTACTTCCTCGAGTACGCGCCCGCGCCCCGCCCGGTGCGCATCCACTACGACCGGCGCGACTCCGCCGCGAGCCGGCTCAGCGCCGAGGCGGTGGACTGGTCCTGCTTGCGGGGGGCCCGGCTGCTGCACCTGTCGGGCATCACCCCGGCCCTGGGCGAGCAGCCGCGTGGCGTGATCCGGCGCGCGATCCAGGAGGCCGCGACGGCGGGCGTGCCGCTGTCCTTCGACGTGAACTACCGCTCGCGGCTGTGGACGCCCAAGGAGGCGCGAGAGCTCCTCACCGAGATCCTGCCAGCGATGCGGTACCTCTTCGTCGGTGCGGACGATGCCGAGACGGTGTTCGAGCTGACCGGCCCGCCCGCCGCGGTCCTGGAGGGGATGCGGCGGCTCGCGCCCGCGGCCACCATCGCCTTGACTCTCGGCGAAGCCGGTTCGGCGGTGCTCGACGGCGACCGCGTCTGGAGCCCCCGCAAGCGCTATGCGGTCACGGTGGTCGATCGCGTGGGCGCGGGAGACGCCTTCGCCGCCGGCTTCCTCTGGGCCATGCTGACCGGCCGGGGGCCACAGACGGCGGTCGATGCCGGCACGGCGCTCGCCGCGCTCAAGTGCACGATCTGGGGGGACATCGCCCTGGTCAGCCGGGCCGAGCTCGCGGAGCTGATGGCCACCGACAGTACCGAGATTCGCCGCTGAAGCCCTCCTGACAGCCCATACCAGGGGTCGTCGTCGGCGCCCGCGCCCCTACTACAGAGTGTTATGATCCCCCCGTGGAGCGCGAAGGGCGGGGTGTCGATCGAATCCTTGATGGGCTCGACGCCCCTCAGCGGGTGGCCGTCACCCACGAGGGGGGTCCGCTCCTCATCATCGCGGGCGCGGGCACCGGCAAGACCACCGTCATCACTCGGCGCATCGCCTATCTGATCGCCACCCGTCGCGCGCGGCCCTCCGAGATTCTCGCCCTGACGTTCACCGACAAGGCCGCCGCCGAGATGGAGGAGCGGGTGGACACGCTCGTTCCTTACGGCTACGCGGACGTCCAGATCGCGACGTTCCACGCCTTCGGCGATCGGCTCATCAAGGAGAACGCGCTGGAGCTGGGCCTCACGCCCGACTTTCGCGTTCTGACGCGCGCCGAGCAGGTGATCTTCCTCCGCGATCATCTCTTCGAGTTCCCCCTGCGCCACTACCGGCCGCTCGGGGATCCCACTCGTCATCTCCAGGCCATGCTGAGCCTGTTCAGCCGGCTGAAGGATGAGGACGCCGGACCGGAGGAGTACCTGAAGCACGCCGAAGGTCTGCTCGCCGCCGCCGCGGGCGACGAGGCGCGGCTCCAGGCGGAACAGCATCTGGAGCTGGCGCGCACGTACGCGCAATACCAGACCCTCATGGCGCGCCTCGGGCAGGTGGACTTCGGCGACCAGATCGTCGAGTCCCTGCGCCTCTTCCGCACTCGCCTCCACGTGCTGCGCCGTTACCAGGAGCGCTTCAAGTACATCCTCGTGGACGAGTTCCAGGACACGAACTATGCCCAGTTCGAGCTGGTGAAGCTCCTCGCCGCCAAGAATCGCAACGTGGCGGTGGTCGGGGACGACGACCAGGCGATCTTCCGGTTCCGCGGGGCGTCCATGAGCAACATCCTTCACTTCGACCGGACGTATCCGGACGCCAAGAAGGTTGTGCTGCACGAGAATCGCCGGTCCCCCCAGGGCATCCTGGATGCCGCGTACCGCCTCATCCAGCACAACAACCCGGATCGGTTGGAGGTCGCGCAGCAGATCGACAAGCGGCTCATCGCGCGCGGCCCGGACGGCGGCGAGCGGCCGGGCAAGGCGCCGGAGCACCTCGCCTTCGACACCCTCTCGAGCGAGAGCGACCACGTGGCGGCGATGATCGCGGAGGCGCACGAGGGAGGACGGCCCCTCAAGGACTTCGCCATCCTCGTCCGCGCCAACCACGACGCCGACGCCTTCCTGCGGGCGCTCAACATGCGGGGCATCCCCTGGACCTTCTCGGGGAACGCCGGCCTCTACGGGCGTCCGGAGGTACGGCTCCTCATCTCGTTCCTCCGGACGATCGCGCTGCCGGACGAGTCGGTGAGCCTGCACTACCTGGCGTCGTCCGACGTCTACCAAGTGCCCATCGTCGATCTCACCAAGTGCGCCACCGTCGCCTATCGCCGGAACCGCACCCTCTTCGACGTGCTGCGCGAGCCGCCCGCTGACGTCGAGCTCGGCGACGAAGGTCGGGCGGCGGTGCGCCGGCTCGTCGGCGACCTCCATCGCTATCTCGAGCTCGCTCGGGAGATGCCCACCGGCGAGCTGCTCTACCAGTTTCTCGTGGACTCGGGCCTCATGACTCGCTACGCGAAGGCGCCCGCGGAGCTGGAGCAGGAGGTGAAGAACGTCAGCAAGTTCTTCAACCGTGTGCGGGACGCCGCCCAGGTGCTGAAATACGACACGGTGGGGGAGTTCGTCCGCCATCTCGACGCCCTGATGGACGCAGGCGACGATCCCGCGGTGGTCGAGGCCGACACCGACACGCCCGCCGTGCACGTCCTGACCGTGCACAAGGCCAAGGGGCTCGAATGGCCGGTGGTGTTCATGGTGAACTGCGTCCAGAACAAGTTCCCGTCCACCCGGCGCTCGGAGCCGGTGGAGATGCCCGCGGCTCTCATCAAGGACACGCTGCCCACCAGCGACTTCCACATCCAGGAGGAACGCCGGCTCTTCTACGTGGGCATGACCCGGGCCCGCGACCTCCTCTACTTCACCAGTGCGGAGGACATGGGCGGTACCCGCCGCTGGAAGGTGAGTCAGTTCGTGCTCGAGGCCCTGGACCTCCCCAAGGAGGCCACCCGCCCCACGCGCGCCCGGGCCATCGAGGAGCTCATGCGCCACGCGCCGCCGCCGGAAGGGCAGGTGGGCGCGTTCGAGATCCTGGCTCCCGACGCCGACCTGGCGGTGAGCCACCACCAGGTGGACGATTACCGGACGTGCCCGCTCAAGTACCAGTACGTGCACCTGCTGCGGATCCCGCTCCTGCAGCACCACGCCATCGTCTACGGCAGCGCGCTGCACACCGCGGTGGAGTTCTACCTGCGCCGGCGCGCGGTGGGGAACTATACCTCGCTCGAGGACTTCCTTCGCGCGTTCGACGATGCCTGGCGCAACGAGGGCTTCCTCACGCGCGAGCACGAGGAGCAGCGCAAGCGGGCCGGCGTCGAGGCCCTCACGCGCTTCTACCACGAGGAGGAGGCCTCGGGCGGGAAGCCGGCGGCGGTCGAGCAGGAGTTCACGTTCGCCCTGGGCCCGACGCGGGTCCGGGGCCGCTTCGACCGCGTCGACGAGGCGCCCGAGGGCACCGTGATCGTCGACTACAAGTCGAGCGACGTGACCGAGCAGAAGACCGCCGACCGTCGAGCGCGGCAGAGCCTCCAGCTCAAGATGTACGCGCTGGCCCACCGGCACGCCACCGGCCGCCTTCCCGCCCGCGTCGAGCTACGCTTCCTCGAGTCCGGCCTCGCGGGCCGGCACGTGCCCACGGAGGCCGACCTGGTCGAGGCGGAACGGGCTATCATCGAGGCGGCGGCCGGGATCCGGGCGCGCCGCTTCGGCGCCACCCCGAGCTATCAGACCTGCCGCTACTGCGCCTACAACCAGATCTGTCCGAGCACGGCGACGCGGGAGTGAGGGGGGCGACGCGATGAAGGTCACCGCCAACGGGATCGAGATCAACTACGAGATCGAGGGGCAAGGGCCGGTGGTGACGTTCAGCCATTCGCTGGCCTGCAGCCTCGCCATGTGGGACGAGCAGGTCGCCGCGCTCCGCGGGCGCTACCGCGTGCTCCGCTACGACACGCGCGGCCATGGGGGCACGAGCGCGCCCGCGGCCGCCTACACGCTGGAGCAGCTCGCCGCCGACCTCCACGCCCTCCTCGGCGCCCTCGAGGTCACCGAGACGCACTTCGTCGGGCTCTCCATGGGCGGGATGATCGGCCAGGTGTACGCGCTCCAGCACCCCGAAGTGGTGAAGAGCCTGGTGCTCTGCGATACCACGAGCCGCTATCCCGCGGCGGCGGCGCCGATCTGGGAAGAGCGGATCCGCGCCACCGAGGCCAAGGGCATGGAGCCGCACGTCGAGCCCACGCTGGGGCGGTGGTTCACCGCGCCCTTCCGGGCCCGCCACAAGGACATGATGGACCGTGTGGGCGCGCTGATCCGCTCCACGCCGCCCCAGGGCTATGTCGGATGCTGCCACGCCATCCCGAAGATCAACGTCACCGACCGCCTCGGCGCGGTGACGTGCCCGGCCCTCGTGATCGTCGGCGAGGAGGACCCGGGTACTCCGGTGGAGATGGCCCGCGACATCCACGCCGCGCTGCCGAACGCCGAGCTGGCCATCCTGCGCTCGGCCTCCCATCTGTCGAACCTGGAGCAGCCGGAGGAGTTCAACCGCGTGCTGCTGCGCTTCCTCGACAAGGCGACGGGGCAGAGCCCGCTATAGTGGCGGTGGCCGCGGCCCCGCTCGTCCGGAAGCTGCGGCTCGCGGCGGGCCTGACGCTTCTCACGTACGTCACCGCCCACCTCATCAACCACGCGCTCGGGCTCATCTCCTACCGGGTCATGGAGACGGGGCTCGCGTGGACGCTGGTCGTGGTGCGCAGCGCGCCCGGCACCCTCGCGCTGTACGGCGCCTTCCTCGTCCATCTCGCCCTCGGCCTCTGGGCCCTCTACCGGCGGCGGACGCTCCGCATGCCCGCGTGGGAAGCGACGCAGATGCTCTTCGGCCTGGCGATTCCGCCGCTCCTCCTCTACCACGTGGTCGGGACCCGCGTTACCGACGGGCTCCTCGGCACCACACCGTCCTACGCGCGCGTGCTCCTCTTCCTCTGGGTGGTCGAGCCCTGGGCGGGCCTCCGCCAGATGCTGATGCTTGTGCTCGTATGGATACACGGCTGCATGGGCGTTCACTTCTGGCTGCGCTTCCAGCCCGCCTACGCGCGCGTGGCGCAGGCGCTGTTCGGGGTGGCCTTGCTCGTGCCAGTGCTGGCGCTCCTCGGCTCCGTGGCGGGCGCTCGCGAGGCGGCCGCGCTCGCCGGGGTGACGCCCGAGTTCACGGCGGGGCTCATGCGCACGCCGCAACCGCTCACGGACGATGACCGCGCCGCCCCGGGCCGCGCGCTCCGCGCCTTCCTCGCCACCTATGCTCTGGCCCTCGCGGGGGTCCTCGCGGCGCGCGGGGTCCGCGCATGGCGGCGCCGGCGCGCCGGCACGATTCGGGTGAGCTACCCCGATCGCCGCGAGGTCGTCGTGCCGCGCGGCTGGTCGGTGCTCGAGGCCAGCCGCTTCGCCCGCGTGCCCCATGCCTCGGTGTGCGGCGCCCGCGGGCGCTGCTCCACGTGCCGAGTCCGCATCCTGGGCGATGTGCGGCACCTCACGCCGGCCAGCGCCGATGAGCGCCGGGTACTGGAGCGGGTGGGAGCGCCGCTGAACGTGCGCCTCGCCTGTCAGCTCCGGCCGGGCCACGACATCAGTGTGGTCCCGCTGCTGCCCGCCACGCTGGCGCCCGCGGATACCGCACTCCAGGTGGGGGCCCGTCACGGGCGCGAGCGCGAGATCGCGGTCCTGTTCGCCGACCTGCGCGGCTTCACGCGGCTGGCCGAGCACAAGCTGCCCTACGACGTCGTCTTCTTCCTCAACCGCTACTTCGAGGCGGTGGGCAGCGCCATCGCCGACGCCGGCGGCCTCGTCAATCAGTTCACCGGTGACGGCGTGATGGCGCTGTTCGGCGTCGAGGCGGGCGGCGACACGGCCTGCCGCCAGGCCATCGTCGCCGCCGGCGCCATGGTGGAGCGCGTACGGGATCTCGGCGAGGCGCTGGGCGCCGAGCTGGACGCGCCTCTCCGCCTCGGCATCGGCGTCCACGTGGGGCCGGCGGTGGTGGGCGGCATGGGGTATGGCCCGGCCGTGTATCTCACCGCGGTCGGCGACACCGTGCACGTGGCGGCGCGGCTTGAAGCGCTCACCAAGGACTACGGCTGCGAGCTGGTGATCTCGGAAGAGGTCGCGGCGCGAGCGCGCGTGCCGGTGGACGATCTCGCCCACCACGACTTGACGCTGCGCAACCGCCAGGCCCCGCTCACCGTGGTGGTGGTGCCGCGGGCGCGGATCCTGGCCGATCGTCTCGTTGTCGCCGGTGGTAGAGTCGGAGCCGGAACATGAGCCCTTCGTCCGAGCCCTCCTTCGCCGCGCGGGCGCGCGCTCTCGTGCACCGCGTGAGGACGGGCACGCTCTCCACGCAGTCGCAGCAGCGGCCCGGCTATCCGTTCGGCTCCCTGGCACCGTATGCCCCGGACGAGCGGGGCCGGCCGGTGTTCCTCTTCAGCGCGCTGTCCCTCCACACCAAGAACCTCGCGGCGGACCGGCGGGCGAGCCTGCTGGTCACGCCGGTCGAGCCCGCCGAGGACCCGCTGGCCCTGGCCAGGGTCACGCTGCTGGGTGAGGCGCGGCGTCTCACCGCCGCCGAGGCCGCCGCGGACCGCGCGCGCTACCTCGCCCGCCATCCCGGGGCGGCGATGTGGGTGGACTTCGCGGATTTCGCCTTCTGGCGCCTGGACGTGATGAGCGCCTACTTCGTGGGAGGATTCGGAGCCATGGACTGGATCGCGCCTGACACGTACGCGGAGGCCCACCCGTGACCGCCGCCGGCCTCGATTCCGCGCGCGCCGAGGCGGCGGGCATGGCGGCCCTCATCGAGCGCGCCGAGGCCGACCTCGCGGTGGCGGAGGAGCCGGCGCGCTTCGCCGCGGCGCTGGAAGCGGGCGCCCCCGACGACCCGCGCCCTCACGGACCGGCACGGGCATGACCGACTGGACGCTCGCCGGCCTCGCCGACGCGATCCGGGCGCGCAAGATCTCGCCGCTCGAGGCCACGCGCGAGTACTTGAGCCGCATCGAGCGTCTCGACGGGCGCATCCGCGCATTCATCACCGTCGACGCGGCGCGCGCACTGGACCGCGCCCGCGCGCTCGAAAGGGACGCGATGGCCGGGCGGTGGCACGGGCCGCTGCACGGCGTGCCGCTGGCCCACAAGGACCTCTTCCGCGTCGCCCCGCTGCCGACCTCCTGCGGCACCAAGACCGCCGAGTACTTCGTGGCGGAGCAGGACGCCACCGCGGTGACGCGGCTGGTCGAGGCGGGCGCCTTGACGCTCGGCAAGCTCAACATGGCCGAGCTGGCGATGGGCCCCTACGGAGACAATGCCCATCACGGCGACGTCCAGAACCCCTGGCGGTTCGGACACGTGTCCGGCGGGTCGTCGAGCGGCTCGGGCGCGGCGGTGGCGGCGGGGCTGGCCGCGGGCGCCCTCGGCACCGACACCGGCGGATCCATCCGCCTGCCCGCGGCGTGCTGCGGCATCGCGGGGCTGAAGCCCACCTACGGACGGGTGAGCCGGGCCGGCGGCATGCCGCTGTCGTGGTCCATGGACCACATCGGCCCCATGGCGCGCACGGTGCGGGACGTGGCGCTGCTGCTGGACGCGATGGCGGGCGCCGATCCCGAGGACGCCACGGCCAGCGCGCGCCCCGTCGACGACTACGCCGGCGCGCTCGACCGGCCCATCCGAGGGCTCCGCGTCGGCGTGGCCGACAACTACTACTTCGACGGCGTGGCGCCCGAGGTCGCGGAGGCGGTGAGGGGAATGGGCGCGGTGCTCGAGCGACTGGGCGCTCGGGTCGAGCCCCTGCGGCTACCGGATCCGCAGGTGATCCACGACGTGGCCGGCATCGTGGCACGGGCGGAGAGCGCGGTGGTGCACACGCGCATCCTTCGCGAGCGGCCGCACGAGCTGCAGCCGGCAGTGCGCGCGCGGCTCGCGGTGGGGGAGCGCGTGAGCGCCCACGACTACCTCCAGGCGCTGCGCTTGCGCGCGCGGCTCGCGCGCGAGTTCATCCGCGAGGTCTTCACGGAAGTCGATCTCGTCCTGGCTCCGGCGACGCCCACGCCGGCTCCGTCGCTGGCCGAAGTGACGGTGGGCGACGGGGACACCATCGCCGCGCGCATGGGCCGCTTCTCGCGCCTCACGCGGCCGTGGAACGGGCTCGGTCTGCCCGTCCTCGCGATCCCGTGCGGGTTCTCCGCGGGCGGGCTGCCCATCGGCGCGCAGCTCGCGGGACGGCCGTTCGACGAGGCGACGGTGTTGCGGGCGGGCCACGCCTACGAGGAGGCGACGGACTGGCATCGCCGGCGGCCGGCTCTCGGCTGAACCGTCGCGGTGGACGCGCCCACCGGCTCAGCGACGAAGCGAGAAGACCAGCCGGTAGACGGCGAGCGACCCGTCGCCGGCGGCGCCGTGTCGGGTGAGATGCTCGGCGTCGAGGAGGTCCGCGCAGACGCGCTCCACTGCCTCCGCCGTCACGCCTTCCACCATGACGACCCAGCGGGCGAGCGTGTCCGGCGCGTCGAGGAGCTTCTTCTCGGCGGTGCGCACCACCGTCATCTGCACGTCGGCCTCGGCGAGATGGGCGCCCACGATCCCGGGACGGGCCGCCACCGCGGGGAGGGCGGTGACGGTCAGCCAGGAGCGCAGCGTCGCCTCGCCGTCGGAGCGGGGGCCCAGCTCGAGGGTAGCGAGCGCGCCGCCCTCACCCGCGCCCAGCGACAGCGTGGTGCGGCACGCGGTCCGGCGATTGTTGCGGAAGAGCTGGATGCACTTGGTCGTCCACGGGGTGGGCGCGTTGAGCCGGGCCAGATACGGGGCGCTCTGCAACGTCGCCACCGTCTCGGTTTCGTAGAGTGTGAAGTACCGTGGGCTGCCCGTCACGGCGTTGTAGCGCCGGCCACGGAGAAAGCCCGGCACGCCCACCCGCTCCGGGATGTGCTCGCTGATGTGCCAGTGGTCGAACTCGGCGTCGCCGCCGGGCGCGATATCGTTCCAGATCGCCAGCACGGCGCCACCCAGGAGAGCCATGTCGTGACCCTACCGGCGCCCGCGGCCCGCGTCAAGGCGGCGGCCCCCGTGCGATAGACTGGAGCCCATGCGGATTCTCGGGCAGATTCGGCTCGCCTACCTGCCGATCCTCGCGACGTACTTCGCGTGGGGCGCCAGCGGCATCACCGCGGTGGCCGCGCTGTACTTCCAGAAGGACACGCTGCGGCTCACGCCCGCCGACGCCGCGGCCATCGGCTTCTGGCTGGGGCTTCCCTGGAGCATGAAGATGGTGGTGGGCGTGGCGTCCGATCGGTATCCCATTCTCGGCAGCCGGCGTACCGCGTATCTCGCCATCGGCACCTGCTGCTCGCTGGCGGGCTATGCGCTGGTCGCGTGGTGGGTGACGACGCGCGACGGTTATCTCCTGGCGATGCTCCTCGTGGTGACCGGCTTCATGATCCAGGATGTGGTCGCCGACGCCCTGTCCGTGGAGGTGGCCCGGACCGACGACGAGGTGGCGCAGGTCCAGACGCTCGGGCGCATGGCGTTGCTCGTCGGCACCATCAGTGTGGGCTACGCGAGCGGGCACCTTGCCGGGGCCCTCGGTCCGCGGCCGGTGTTCGCGCTCGCCGCGGGCCTGCCCGTTCTGGTGGCGGTGGCGGCCCTGTTCATCCGCCCCTCGGCGCGTCGCGCCGCCGCAGCGGCCGCTGCCGCCGTCGC
>DATEDO010000158.1:0-9838 GCA_035281625.1 Candidatus Methylomirabilota bacterium | reverse complement strand
CCACGCTGCGCGAGGCCCTCCGGGACCCGCGCCAGTGGCTGCTCAACGCATCATGGCTCGGCATGGGCGGGCTGGCCTTCATGATCAACGTGCACGTGGTTCCGTTCGCGCGGGACGCCGGTATCAGCCTAGCCGGCGCCTCGCTGGGCCTCACCGCCTACGGCGTCGGATCGGCGGTCGGACGCTTGCTCGGGGGCGCGATCTCCGATCGTCTCGGTCCCGGGCTCACCCAGCAGTCGGCCTATCTGATCACGGTGCTGTCCCTCGCCAGCCTGCACTGGGCGTCGTCCCACACGGTGCTGCTCCTCGCGCTCCTGGCTTTCGGGGCGGGATTCGCGGCCACCGACACCCTGGTGGTGCGCATCATCCCGGATCTCTTCGGTATGCGCGCGCTCGGCGCCATCATGGGGGTGCTCGCGCTGGGCTGGCGGCTCGGCGCCGCGGTGGGGCCCGCGGCGGCAGGATTCATCTACGACTGGAGCGGCTCCTACGCGTGGCCATTCGGCCTGGCGCCCCTGGTGGCGCTGGCGAGCTGGGCCTGCTTCGCCCTCGCCACCCGCCGTTGATTGGCGAGCCGCAGCCGAAGGCGAGGCGAGCGGCTATGGGAGGTGGGGCCGAGCGGAGCGAGGGGCGAGCCGCAGCCGAAGGCGAGGCGAGCGGCTATGGAGGTGGGGCCGAGCGGAGCGAGGGGGCCTTAGTAGCCCAGCCGGCGGTCCACGAGATTCAGCAGCGGCTGGCCGGCGAGGAAGCGGCGAAGGTTCTCCCCGAAGAGCTCGACGCACCTGTCGTCATAGCTCGGCAGGAAGCCCGAGACGTGGGGCGAGAGGATGACGTTATCGAGGGCATAGAGCGGGTGGCCCGGCGGCGGCGGCTCCTCGGCGAACACGTCCACCGCCGCCCCGGCCAGCCCCCCGGCGCCGAGCGCATCGGCGAGGGCGGCCTCGTCCACGGTGGCGCCGCGCCCCACGTTGATGAAGAACGCCGAGGGCTTCATGCGGGCGAGCTCGCGCGCGCCCAGCATGCCACGCGTCTCCGGAGTGAGCGGGGCGCACATCACCGCGACGTCGGAGCGCGCGAGCAGCTCCCCCACCGCGCCGGGCGCGTACCAGGCGGCGGGCAGGACACCGGACGGATCACCCGTACCCGGCAGGGCGTAGCCCGCATCCTCGCGCCGCGCGGGATCGCGCTTGCAGGCCAGCACCGTCATGCCGAAGGCGGTGCGGGCGATGCGGGCCAGCTCGCGTCCGATACTCCCGTAGCCGATGATGCCGAGGGTAGCGCCGCGCACCTCCACCGGGACGAAGAGCGGCCAGCGCTCGAGGTCGGGCGGCCAGCCCCCGCGTCCCCGCCACTCGACCATGCGCGGCACGCGGTGCGCCAGGGCCAGCATGACGGTGACGGCGTACTCCGCGATGGCGGCGGCATGCACGCCACTGGTGGTCGTCAGGGGGAGGGCGCTGGCGGTGTAGAGCGGATGATCGGCCAGCGCGTTCACCCCGGCCATGTGGAGCTGCACCCACCGGAGGGCGGGCGCCCGGGCCAGGTCGCGCGGCGGCGCTCCCGCGTAGAGCACCGCCGCGCGCCCGTACTCCGCCCGCTCGGGCTCCGCCCGCGTCACCCGCACGTCCGGCGAGACCGCGCGAAGGCGGTCCAGCTGCCCCTCGCTGAAGGGCATGGTGACGAGGACGTCCAGCACGTCGCGCGCGGTCGATTTACCCGGGAGCGGCGCCCTGCGTGCCCGTGTAGAGCGCGTACAGCGACTGGCTCGCCGCCATGAACAGGCGATTGCGCTTGGGCCCGCCGAAACAGACATTGCCGCAGATCTCGGGCAAGCGGATGCGCCCGATGAGCTTGCCGGCGGGGTTCCAGATGGTGACGCCGCTATAACCCACGTTGCGCCCGGCGTTGCTCGAGGCCCAGAGATTGCCGTCCACGTCGCAGCGCACACCGTCGGGGCCGCACTTCACCCCGTCCACCATGCAGGTGGTGAACACCTTGCCGTTGGTGGCCTTGTTGTCGCCGGTCACGTCGAACGCGAAGATCTCACCCTTGCCGCCCGGCCCGGTGTCGCCGGGCCCCTTGCCGGTGCTCGCGACGTAGAGCCGCTTGTAGTCGTGGGAGAAGCAGAGCCCGTTGGGATCGGGCACGACGTCCTCGCCGATCACGAGGTCCACGCGCCCGCTCGGGTCTACACGATAGACGCTCGTCGGTAGCTCGCGCACCGCCGCTCCGATCTCCGGCGGCTGACCCAGGCGGTTCCTGAAGCGGCCGACGCGGTTGCTGGGGCCGCCGGCGGCGTCCGGCGTGCCCTCGTAGAGCTGGCCGCCGTACGGCGGATCGGTGAACCAGTAGCTCCCGTCGGGATGCGGCACCACGTCGTTCGGCGAGTTCAGGCGCTTGCCCTGGAAGCGGTCGGCGATGATGGTGGCCGAGCCGTCGTTCTCGTAGCGCACGACCCGGCGCGTGAGGTGCTCGCACGAGAGCTGCCGCCCCTGGAAGTCGAACGTGTTGCCGTTGCTGTTGTTGGACGGAGTCCGGAACACGCTGACCCGCCCGTTGTCCTCGATCCAGCGCATCTGGCGATTGTTCGGGATGTCGCTCCACACGAGATACCGGCCCTGGCTGTTCCACGCCGGCCCCTCGGACCACAGGGCGCCCGTCCAGAGCCGCTGGATGGGCGCGTTCGGCTGGCGCAGCCCGTTGAACTCGGGCTCGATGGTGAGCACGTCGGGATCGGTGAAATAGACGTTGGGCGGCGCGTTCGGCCCGAAATCGCGGGGCGGCGTCGTGATGACGCTGGGCGGGGCCATCGGCCCCGCCGGCGGTGCCTGGGCGCGCGCGAGGCCGGGGGCCAGCAGCGCCGCGCCCGCCGCTCCCATGACCGTGATGAGACCGCGCCGCGAGATGCGTGCGTCCTCTCGATCGTTCGCGTGCTGCGTCATGACGGATCCTCCCGGGCGCGCGTCGTCGCGCGTCCCGCTCTCGCTGAGCTGCGTCGCTCGTCCCCGCCGCGCCACCGTAGCAGACGTGCTATCCTCCGGCAAGACGACATGATCTCCGTGCCGGCGAGCGCATCCTGCGCCCGCGTCCTGGATCCGCGTCGCCTCGTCGTCCTGACGCTCGTGGGATGCGCGCTCGCGCTCCCGTTCGTCCTGTGGGGTTTCCGCACCTATCAGCTCGCCTTCGCGGCGACGCATGCCATCGCCATCCTGGGTCTCAATCTGATCACCGGGCAGGCGGGGCTGATCTCGCTCGGGCACGGGGCGTTCTACGGGCTGGGCGCGTACACCATGGCGGTGCTGATGCGGCAGGCCGGGGTGTCCGCGTACGCCGGCATCCTGGCCGCCGGCCTCGCGTGCCTCGTGGCGGGCTATGTCTTCGGGCGCATCGTGGCGCGCCTCGCCCGGTTCTACCTCGCCCTCGCCACGTTCGCCCTCGCGCTGGCGATACCGCAGACCCTCAAGTCCAGTGTTCTCGCCCCGTGGACGGGGGGCGTGCAGGGTCTCTACCTCGATCGCCCGCCCGCGCCGCCGGGCTTGCCGCTGAGCCAGGATCAATGGTGGTACTTCGTGACCCTCGGCGTCCTCGCCGTCTTGCTGTGGATGGCGCGGAATCTCGTGCGCAGCCGCACCGGCCGCGCCATCCGCGCCATGCGCGATCATCCGCTCGCCGCCCAGGTCGCCGGCGTCGACATGCCCCACTACACCGCCATGGTCTTCGCGGTGGGCTCGGCCTATGCCGGCGTGGCTGGCGCCCTCGCCGCCCTGCTCCTCGACTTCATCGCGCCCGAGAGCTTCACCTACTGGCTATCCATTCTTCTGCTCGTGGGCTCGGTGTTCGGCGGCATGAGCTCGGTGTGGGGCGCGGTGGCCGGCGGGTTGTTTCTGCAGTTCTGGCCCGACATCGCGGGCACGGTGTCCCGCAACCTGGCCGTCCCCGTGTTCGGCGCCCTCCTCGTGCTCTCGATGTGGGTCATGCCCGACGGCGTCGCCGGACTCCGGGCCGGCCGGGGGCCGCGCCGCCGCGGGTAGGGAACGACGGGCCAGTTACGCTACCATGAGCGCGTGACGATCCCCGCGGAGCGTCTCACTTCCCGTTCCGGCTGGCGCGCGCGCCTGCACGAGATCATCTTCGAGTCCGACACCCGCGCCGGGCGCGCCTTCGACCTCGCCCTGCTCACGCTCATCCTGGTGAGCGTGACCGCGGTGGTGCTGGAGAGCGTGGCGGAGATCCGCCGCGAGCACGGCACCCTGATCGAGGCGGTGGAGTGGACGATCACCGCGCTCTTCACCGTCGAGTACATCCTGCGGCTGGTGGCGGTGGACCGCCCGGGGCGCTACGCGCGCAGCTTCTACGGCGTCGTCGACGTCCTGGCCATCGCCCCGACCTACCTGGCGCTCGTCCTGCCCGAGGCCCGGTCGCTCATGGTCATCCGCGCCATCCGCCTCCTGCGGGTGTTCCGCATCCTCAAGCTCGCCCACTTCCTCGGGGAAGCGCAGCAGCTGCTCCGTGCGCTCCGGGCGAGCCGGCGGAAGATCATCGTGTTCCTCGTCGCCGTCGCCACCAGCGTCGTCATCATGGGCACGCTCATGTACCTGATCGAGGGCGAGACGCACGGCTTCACCAGCATTCCCGTGAGCATGTACTGGGCGGTGGTGACGATGACGACGGTGGGCTACGGCGACATTGCGCCGCGAACCCCGCTGGGCCAGTTTCTCGCCTCGGTGTTGATGATCCTGGGTTACGGCATCATCGCGGTGCCCACCGGCATCGTGTCGGTGGAGCTCGCCCGGACCACGCGCGGCACCTCGCGCCAGGCCTGCCCGGGGTGCAGCGCCGAGGGCCACGACGAGGACGCCACCCACTGCAAGTACTGCGGCGCCGCCCTCTGACCGAGGGCGCCGTGCTATCCTCCGCCATCATGGCCCTCCGCCCCCCTCGCGAGTGGCCCGGCTCGACGCTCGCGCGCGTGCCCTACTGGGTCTACACGGACGAGGACAACTACCGCGCGGAGCTGCGCCGGATCTTCGAGGGCCCCGTGTGGAACTACGTGGCGCTCGAGGGCGATCTCCTCCGCGCCGGCGACTACCGCACCACGTTCGTGGGAGAGATGCCGGTGGTGGTGGTACGGGGTGAGACCGGCGCCATCCACTGCTTCGAGAACCGCTGCGCCCACCGCGGCGCCCTTATTGCCCTCGACGATGGCGGCAGCACGGGCAAGCGCTTCCAGTGCGTGTACCACGCCTGGAGCTACGACCTCGAGGGCGCGCTGGTGAGCGTGGCGTTCGAGAAGGGGGCCAATGGCAAGGGCGGGATGCCCGCATCCTTCTGCAAGGCGGAGCACGGCCCGCGGCGCCTGCGCACCGCCACCCTCGGCGGGCTCGTCTTCGCCACGCTGTCGCCCGACGCCCCGCCGCTCGACGCCTATCTCGGAGACGCGGTCCGCGGGCGGCTGCTCCGGGTGCTCGGGCGGCCCATCCAGGTGCTGGGGCGCTTCGTCCAGGCGCTGCCCAACAACTGGAAGCTCTACGTGGAGAACGTGAAGGACACCTATCACGCGAGCCTGCTCCACACCTTCTTCAGCACCTTCCACATCACCCGCCTCACCCAGGGCGGCGGCGTGACGGTGAGCCCGGACGGCGCGCATCACGCCAGCGCCACCATCGACCGCGGCGACGACCGGACGAGCGCCGCCTACCGCGAGCAGGGCATCCGCTCGGAGAGCGACCGCTACCGGCTCACCGATTCGAGCCTGCTGGACACCGTCAGGGAGTTCGGCGACGACATCCAGCTCCAGATCCTCACCGTGTTTCCCAACCTCGTCGTCCAGCAGGTCGGCAACTCCCTCGCGGTGCGGCAGGTGGTGCCCAAGGGGCCGGGGGCGATGGAGCTCCACTGGACCTATCTCGGATTCGCCGACGACAGCCCGGAGATGCGCCGCCGGCGGCTGCGCCAGGCCAATCTCGTGGGGCCGGCCGGCTACGTCTCGATGGAGGACGGCTGCGTGGGCGGCTTCGTGCAGCGCGGGGTGGCCGCGGCGGAAGACACGCTGTCCGTCGTGAACATGGGCGGCGAGGGCACGGAGTCGGAGGACACCCGCGCCACCGAGGCGGCGGTGCGGGGCTTCTGGAAGGCCTATCGCGGTTACATGGGGTACTGACCGTGCTCGAGCGGGTGACCCGGCTCAACGCGGAGTACGCGCGCGCCATCGACGACGACCGGCTCGAGGACTGGCCCCACTTCTTCGCGGAGGCCTGCCTCTACACCATCACCTCCGCCGAGAACCACCGCCGGGGGCTGCCGGTGGGCGTGATCTACGCCGACTCCAAGGGCATGCTGAAGGACCGGGTGGCCGCGCTGCGCGAGGCCAACGTGTTCGAGCGCCAGGCCTACCGGCACATGGTGGGGCTGCCCGCCCTGCTCGGCGAGCGCGACGGGCTCCTGCGGGTGGAGACGCCCTTCCTCGTGGTGCGGATCATGCGGGACGGAACCATGGCGATCTTCGCCACCGGCCGCTACCTCGACGGCCTCGTCGAGGAGGGCGGCGCCCTGCGCTTTCGCGAGCGCGTGGTAGTCTGTGACAGCAGCCGGATCGACACCCTGCTGGCGATTCCGCTCTAGCCCATGTCCCATCGGCGCCTCCCGCTCCTCGGGTTCGTCCTCGCCACGGTCGTCGCGCTGGTTGCGGCCGCCGCGCCCGCGCGCGCGCAGGATGCCGAGACGCTCCTCATGGCCAATCTCCGCCTCAGCACCGATGCCAGCGTCGCCCGTGACTGCACCCGCCTCGGCTTCGCCAGCGATGATTCCCTGAAGGACCTCCGCCGGAAGATCGTGCGCGCGGGCGCGGACACCGCGGTGCTGACGTTCCGGCTCGACGATCTCGACCGCATCCAGGCCGAGATGTTCCGCTGCACGAGGTCACGGGCGCCCGGATCACCCCCTCCCCCACCGCCACCACCGCCCCCGCCTCCACCCCCCGTCACCCGCTAGCCGGGCGCCGGCGGGGGGGCCGGCGTCCGTGGCCGTCCGGGAGCCCCGGGGGCCGGTGACAGCCGGCGGCAGACGCCGGGGACAACCTCCGTCAGCGTGGGAGCTGAGGGGCTGTAAGTCCGCGTCTCCGCTGGCCCATGGCGCTGGCATGACGCTCGCACGAGCGAGGGTCCGGAATGCGCAAGCTTGGCCTCGCTCTGGTCACCGTCCTGGTGGTGGCGGCCGCCGTCGCGGTGATCCGCGGCTCCTGTTCCCGGCCCCTCCCGTACCGGGTGGACCGCTTCGACGAGCGCTTCGGCCTCACCCGGCAGGAGTTCGCGGAGGCGCTGCGCCAGGCCGAGGAGGTGTGGGAGCGAGCGGTGGGCCGCGACCTCTTCGTCGAGACGCCCACCGCGCGGCTGGCCGTGAACATGTACTACGACGAGCGGCAGCAGCGCACCCAGGCCAGCGATCGGATGCGCGGCTCGCTCAAGGAGTCGCGGGCCTCGCACGAAACGGTGGGCCGCAACTACGAAGAGTGGCGCGCGACCTACGAGCGGCGCCTCCGCGACTACAAGGACAATCAGGCCGAGTACGAGAGCCGCGCCCGGACCTTCAACCAGCACGTGCAGGACTGGAACGCGCGCGGCAATCCCCACGGCGAGCGGCCGGCCCTGGAGAACGAGCGCGCGCGCCTGGCCGACATGCGCCAGCGGCTCGAGTTCGACCGCGTGGCGCTGCAGGAGCTGGCGAGCACGGTGAGTGGCCTCGCCGAAAAGGGCAACGCCATCGCGGCGACCCACAACGCGGGGGTGGCCACCTTCAACGCCCTCTACGGCGCGCCGCGCCAGTTCCACAAGGGAGAGTTCGACGGCCGTCAGGTCGCGGTGTTCGAGTTCCACGACAGCCGCGACCTCGTGCTGTTGCTCGCCCACGAGCTGGGCCACGCCATCGGAATCCGTCACGTCGACGACAGCGCCGGCATCATGCACGCGGTGGCGGGTGGGCAGCCCATGGGCGCGCTCGTCCCCACCGAGGCCGACATGGCCGCGCTACGAAAGGCCTGCCGCCGCTTCTAGCCGCTCTCGCGGCGCGCGTGCCGGTCCGCTTGCCCGAGTATGGGACAATGGCGGCAACGCGATGCGCCCCCTTCATCGCTTCGTCACACTCGCCGCCGCGCTGGGCCTGAGCCTCGGCGGGGCACTCGCGCCCGCCGCGGCCGCCACGACCCCCGACGCGCCCCGCACGCGCCTGGACCTCGTGAGCGAGCAAGCCGCCATCGCGCCCGGCGGCGCGGTCTGGCTCGGCATCCGGCAGCGCATCGCTCCGGGCTGGCACACGTACTGGACCAATCCGGGTGACTCGGGCGAGCCGCTCAGCATGGAGTGGGCGCTTCCCGCGGGCTTCCGCGCGGAGCCCATCGTGTGGCCCCATCCCGAGCGCATTCCCGTGGGGCCGGCGATGAGCCATGGCTACACCGGCGAGGCGGTGCTGCTGGTGCGCGTGACCGCGCCCGCCGATGCGCGCGAGGGCACGACCGTCACCCTGGGCGGCCGCGCCGCGCTCCTGGTGTGCGAGAAGATCTGCATTCCCGAGGAGCACGAGATCGCCGTCACGCTGCCAGTACGGGCGGGCCCCGCCGCGCCCTCCCGTGAGGCCCCCGTCATCGCGCGCGCCCGCCGGGCCGTTCCCGTGGCGAGCCCGTGGCCCGCGACCATCGCGGTCTCGCCCGACGGTGTGGTCCTGTCCCTCGACGCCCGCGGGCTGGCCGCGAACCGCGTGCAGGACGTCTGGTTCTACCCGACGGAGTGGGGGCTCATCGAGCCCTCGGGCCGGCAGGAGGCGCGCGTCGACGCGCGCGGCATCACACTGTCGCTGGCGCGAGGCGCGCTTCCCGATGCCGGCGCCGGCGCGGTGGACGGTGTGCTCGTGATGAAGGAGCGGATCGAGGGCCAGGTGGTGAGCCAGGCCTTCGCCGTCCGCGCGGAGCCGCGCGCGGCCGTCGCGGGGGCGCCGACCGTCGCGGGCGCGGTCGGGCTGGCCCTCCTGGGCGGGCTCATCCTGAATCTCATGCCGTGCGTCCTGCCCGTGCTGTCCGTGAAAGCGCTGGCGCTGCTCCAGCATTCGGACGCCTCGCCCGGGGCGATGCGGCGCCACGGCCTGGCCCACACCGCGGGCGTGCTCGCGTGCTTCGCCGTCCTCGCGGGCGCGCTTCTCCTGCTGCGGGCCGGCGGCACGGGGGTGGGCTGGGGTTTTCAGCTCCAGTCGCCCGTGATGATCGCGGCGCTGGCCTACCTCTTCTTCGCGATGGCGCTGGCGCTGTCCGGGGTGCTCGTGCTGGGCGGCCGCCTCGCCGGGCTCGGCGGGACGCTGGCGGCGCGGCCGGGGTACGCGGGATCGTTCTTCACCGGTGCGCTCGTGGCGATGGCGGCCACGCCGTGCACCGCGCCCTTCATGGGCGTGGCCACCGGCTTCGCGCTGACCCAGCCTCCGGCGGTGGCGCTGGCCATCTTCCTCGCGCTGGGCGCGGGGCTGGCGCTGCCCTTCCTCGCGCTGAGCGTCGCGCCCGGGTGGCGGCGGCATCTGCCGCGCCCCGGGCCGTGGATGGAGCGGCTCAAGCAGCTCCTCGCCTTCCCGCTTTACGCCACGGTGGCGTGGCTCGTCTGGGTGGCGAGCGTCGAGGCGGGATCGGCGGGCGCCGCCGCGCTCCTCGCCGGGCTGGTGCTGATGGCCTTCGCGGCCTGGCTCCACGGCGTGGGCCGCGAGTCCCGGGGCCGGCGGCGCCGTCTCATCACCGCCACCGCGCTCGTGAGCGCGGTCGCCGCGCTGGCCCTGGTACCCCTCACCGTCGGCGGGCCCGCGCCGGTCA
>DATEDO010000157.1:0-14665 GCA_035281625.1 Candidatus Methylomirabilota bacterium | reverse complement strand
CGGCTGACCGCGGCCGGGCACCGCGCGGTGGCGCTCGCCGCCGACGTGGCCGACGAGGCCAGCGTGGCCGCGATGGCGCGCGAGGTCGAGGCGCGCCTCGGTCCCATCGACGTGCTCGTGAACTCGGCCGGCATCACCCATCGCCAGCCCGCCGTCGACTTTCCCCGGGCCCAGTGGGACCGGGTGCTGGCGGTGAACCTCACCGGCGTGTTCCTCCCCAGCCAGGTCATCGGGCGGGGCATGGTCGAGCGCGGGCGCGGCGCCATCGTCAACATCGCCTCCATCGCGGGTGAGATCGGCCTCCCCGGCACCATCGCCTACTCCGCGAGCAAGGGCGGCGTGGTCATGCTCACCCGCGCCCTCGCGGTGGAGTGGGCGCCCCACGGTGTGCGCGTCAACGCCATCGCCCCCTCCTGGTTCAGCACCACCATCGGCGACCTCGTCCACCGCGAGCCCGACTATTTCGCGCGCGCCATGCGCCGCGTGCCGATGGGCCGCATGGGCAAGCCCGACGAGCTGGTGGGCACCGCGCTCTACCTCGCCTCCGACGCCTCGGGCATGGTCACCGGCCACATCCTCGCGGTGGACGGCGGCACGCTCGCGTCCTGACCGGGGCGGCGTGGCGCGTCCGCTCGAAGGTCTCGCCGCGCTGGACCTCGCCACCTTCGTGGCCGCGCCCTTCTGCTGCACCTTGCTGGGCGAGTTCGGCGCGGAGGTGATCAAGGTCGAGCAGCCGGGCGTGGGCGACGATCTCCGCCGGCTCGGGCGCGCATCCGCCGACGGCCCCTCCTACATGTGGCTGGTGGAGGCCCGGAACAAGAAGTCCATCACCTGCAATCTTCGCAGCGCGGAGGGCCAGGCGCTCATCAAGCGTCTCGCCGCCCAGGCCGACATCGTGGCGGAGAACTTCCGCCCCGGCACGCTCGAGCGCTGGGGCCTCGCCTGGGACGATCTCCGGGCGATCAATCGCGGGCTCGTGCTCGTCCGCATCTCGGCCTTCGGCCAGACCGGGCCCTATCGCGAGCGCCCGGGCTTCGGCCGCATCGCCGCCGCGGTGAGCGGGGCCAGCTACATCACCGGCTTCCCCGACCGGCCACCGGTGCCGCCGGGCACGCCCACCATCCCGGACTATCTCGCCGGCGCCATGGGCGCCTTCGGGGCGCTGGCCGCCATCCATCACCGGGCGCGGACCGGCGACGGGCAGGTGGTCGACGTGGCCCTCTACGAGCCGCTGCTGCGCATGCTCGACGAGATCCTGCCCGCCTACGGCGCGGAGGGGCACGTGCGCGAGCGCATCGGCTCGGGCACGGAGTACGTGGCGCCCCACAATCACTATCAGGCGCGCGACGGCCGCTGGATCGCCATCGCCTGCACCAACGACCGCATGTTCGAGCGCCTCGCCGGCGCCATGGGCGATCCCGCGCTCGGCGCGGAGTTCGGGTCGGTGAAGACGCGCATCGCGCGGCGAGTCGAGCTGGACGCCCGCGTGCAGGCCTGGGTGGGCGCGCACGAGGCGGCGGAGGCGCTCGGGCGCCTCGAGCGCGCGGAGGTGCCGGCCTCGCCGGTGAACAGCGTGCGCGAGCTCTTCACCGACCCCCAGGTGCGCGCCCGCGACAACATCGTCTCCGCGGTCAGCGCCCTGGGGACGGTGCTGCACATGGCCGGCATCGTCCCCAAGCTCTCCCTCACGCCGGGCGGCGTGGACGCCCTCGGCGCGCAGACGCCGGGCGCCCACAACGAGGAGGTCTACGGCGCGCGGCTCGGCCTCGGCCGCGCCGCCCTCGACGACCTACGCGCGCGCGGCATAATCTAGGCCGCACGGAGGACTCCATGCTCGATCTCCTGATCACCAACGCCCGCCTCATCGACGGGCTCGGCCGCCCGGCCCGCGAGGGCAGCCTGGGGGTGCGGGACGGCCGCATCGCCGGGCTCGGCGCGGACCGGCGCGGCGCCGACCTCGGCCCCGCGCGGGAGACGGTGGACGCGGGCGGACGCGTGCTCGCGCCCGGCGTCGTCGACCTGCACACTCACTACGACGCCCAGCTCACGTGGGATCCCTTCGCCACGCCGTCCGCCGCCCTCGGCGTCACCACGCTCGTCATCGGCAATTGCGGCTTCACCATCGCGCCCTGTCGGCCCCAGCACCGCGACCTCGTCGTGCGGAATCTGACGCACGTGGAAGGGATGTCACTGGAGGCGCTGCGCGCGGGCATCAACTGGGATTTCGAGACCTATCCGGACTACCTGGCATTCCTGGAGCGGCGCGGCTCGGTGCCCAACGTCGCGTCCTTCGTGGGGCATTCCTCGGTGCGGACGTGGGTCCTGGGGGAGGACGCGAGCCGACGCAAGGCCACCGCCGCGGAGATCGCGGAGATGCGCGCCATCGTGCTGGAGGCGATGCGGGCGGGGGCCATCGGCTTCGCCACCTCCACCCTCGAGCAGCACAACGGCGAGCACGGCATCCCCATGCCCTCGCGTCTGGCCGACGAGGCGGAGATGCTAGCGCTCACCGGCGCGCTCGGCGAGGCGGGGCGCGGCGTGTTCATGCTCACCAAGGGGATGACCTCCACCGTCGCCTGGCTGGAGAAGATCTCAGCGTCCAACGGCCGGCCGGTGATGATCGCGGCGATGTTCGTGGACCCCGGCGACCCCACGCGCGTGTTCCGCGAGCTGCGCGAGATCGGCGAGGCGCGCGCCCGCGGCCGGGAGCTGTGGGCCCAGGTGGGCTGCTTCCCGCTCGGGATGGAGTTCACCCTGCGCCACCCGTATCCGCTGGAGGCCTTCCTCGCCTGGCGGCCCGCCATCGAGGCCGACACCGAGGCGCGCTACCGGGCCGCCCTCGCCGATCCGTCGTTCCGCGCCGCGCTCAAGAAGGAAATCGCCCAGCCCGGCGTGCCCAACCGCTTCAGCGACAAGAACTGGGATCACCTGATGATCATCGACGTCCGAAAAGCCGAACACCGGCCGCTGGTGGGACGCACGATCGGCGCCCTTGCCCGCGAGCGAAACCAGCACCCGTGGGACACCTTCCTGGACTTCGGCCTCGACGGCGAGCTGGACGCGATGTTCGACTGCCGGCTCTTCAATATCGACGAGGACGAGGTGCGGAAGCTCCTACGTCACGAGCACGCGGCGGTGGCGCTGTCCGACGCCGGCGCGCATCTGTCCTTCCTCTGCGACGCCGGCTTCGGCCTGCACCTCCTCGGCCACTGGGTGCGCGAGCGCGGCGATCTCACCCTCGAGGAGGCGGTGCGCGCGGTGACGAGCCGCGTGGCCGACGCCTACCGCATCCCCGGACGGGGGCGGCTGGCGCCCGGCGCGTGGGCGGATCTCATGCTGTTCGACCCGACCACCGTAGGCCGGGGCGACAAGCGCCGGGTCAACGATCTCCCCACCGGCGCCAGCCGCCTCGACACGCCCGCGGTGGGTCTCCACGGCGTGTGGGTGAACGGCGTGCGCACCGTGGACGAGGCCGGCGGGATCATTCGCGACTGCGGCCGGCCGGGGCGCCTCCTGCGCGAGTTCGGCGCCTGAGCCCATCTCCACTGATCGGCCTCCCCTGGCGGCTGTCCCGCGCGTGAACGCCCCCCCACGCCCGGCGCGCCTGGGTCGCGTGGCGGTGCTCCTCACCGCCGTCGTGGGGCTGGGGGCGCTGTCCATCGACATGTTCCTGCCCTCGCTCCCCGCGCTGGCGCGCGCGTACGGGACGACGGCGGCCACCGCCCAGCTCACGGTCACGCTCTTCCTCGCCGGGCTCGCGCCCGCTCAGCTCGTGTGGGGACCGCTCTCGGACCGGTTCGGCCGCCGGCGCACGCTCATCTCCGGCTTGGCCCTCTACGCCGCCGCGGGCCTGGTCTGCGCGCGGGCGCCCGGCATCCGCACGCTGATCCTCGCGCGCATCGTCCAGGCCTTCGGAGCGGGCAGCGGCCAGGTCATCGCGCGCGCCATCGTGCGCGACGTCTATCCCCGTGCCGAGGCCGCTCGCGTCCTCGGCCTCATGGGCACCGCGCAGGCGCTGAATCCCATCCTGGCACCGGTGATCGGTGGGCTCCTCCACGCGACGTTCGGCTGGCGATCGGTCTTCTATGTGCTCGCGGGCTTCGGCGCCATGTTCTTCCTCACCGCCGTCGCCGTCACGCCCGAGACGAATGTCGAGCCCGACGCCACCGCGCTCCAGCCCGCGCGCTTCGTGGAGAACGTCGCCACCGTGCTGGGCGATCCCGCCTATCTCGGCTACGTCGCGGTGGTCACCTTCATGTTCTCGGGCCAGTTCGCCTTCATCTCGGGCTCCTCATTCGTGCTCATCGGCGCCCTCGGCGTGTCCCCCGCCGTCTACGGCTTCTGCTTCGCCGCCGTCGCGGTGGGCATCATGACCGGAAGCTTCATCACCGCACGGCTGGCGGGTCGCATAGCGGGGGACCGCCTCATCCTGACCGGGACGGGGCTCGGCGCCGCCGCCGGGCTCGTGATGGCGGGCCTGGCGTGGGGCGGCGTGAGCGGAGTCGCCGCCGTCATCGCGCCCATGTTCTTCTTCTCGCTGGGCCTGGGCCTCTCGAATCCCAGCGCGGTGGCGGGCGCCGTCGGCCCCTACCCCCACATGGCCGGGCTCGCCGCCGCCGTGCTCGGGGTCATGCAGATGACGGGCTCGGCGCTCTACGGCATCACGGTGGGACACCTGTCCGACGGCACCGCGACCCCCATGGCCCTGGCCATCGCCACGGCGGGGCTGACCGCCTTCATCGGGTTCGCGCTCTTGCGGCGCCGTCGCCCGACTCTCCCCTGAGTTTCCCCCGGACCCTTCGTCCGCCTTCCGGGGTTTCCCCAGGGGGGACATATGCGACCACACACACGCGCGCTGGGATGGCTGGTTCTGGTCCTGGGACTCGCGGGATGCGCCGCCTCGTCGCCACCCGGGGCGCCGGCCGGGGCCCCGACCGCCGCCACGCAGGAGGACTGCGAGCGGGCCGGCGGTATCTGGCGGGGCGATCGCGGCTATTGCGAGCGGGCGGGCGGGGGCGGCTACTAGCCCCCCGCCCGTCCTTCCCCGCTCAGTGGCCGCCGGTGCCGCCGGCGCCGGGCGTGAGCACCCGGAACACCGCGGGTTGCTCCTCGCCCGCGACCTCGAGCACGCCCAGCGCGCCCTTCTCCATCGCCCGCACGATGCTGTGATCGACCAGGAGGAAGCGCCCCGGCACCTGCACCTTCATCTCCGCGATGGCCGCGCCGCCTGCCGGGATCAGCGTGGTCTGGACGTTCCGCGCCGGCGTGCCGCCCATGGCGGCCTCGGTGTAGACCGTGTCGAAGATCTCGCCGATCACGTGGAACGAGGAGATCAGGTTCGGCCCGCCGTTGCCGACGAAGAGCCGCACCGTCTCGCCCACCTTGGCCTTGAGCGCGCCGTCCTCCATGAGGGCACCCATCCGGCCGTTGAACACCACGTATTCCGGCCGCTCCGCCGTGAGCTTCGCCGGATCGAGCGCCTGCAGCCCGCGCGCGAGGGTCTTGCCCTTGGTGTAGAACTCGCCCTGCATCACGTAGTACTCGCGGTCCACGCGCGGGAGCCCGCCCTCCGGCTCCACCAGGATCAGCCCGTACATGCCGTTGGCGATGTGCGCGGGCACGCTGGGCGTGGCGCAGTGATACACGTAGAGCCCGGGGTTCAGCGCCTTCCACTCGAACGCGCCGGCCTGCCCGGGGCCGAGCTGCGTGACCGCGGCGCCGCCGCCGGGGCCGGTGACGGCGTGCAGATCGATGGAGTGCGGGTTCCGGCTCCCGTGATGATTGGTGAGCCGGAGCTCGACGAGATCACCGACCCGCACGCGCACGAACGGGCCCGGCACCGTGCCCCCGAAGGTCCAGAACGTGTACTCGACCCCGTCCGCGAGAATGCCCTTGGCCTCGGTGGTCTCGAGCGCCACCACCACTCGGGCATTGCCTTCTCGATCGATGGGCGGTGGCACCAGCGGCGGCCGCGTGAGCACCGCCGTCACCTCCGGCAGCGCCGCCGCCCGCGCCACCGCCTTCGTCGCGTCGCGGTCCCCGCCGCCCAGCTGCAGGAACGCGCTCGCCGCTACCACCACCACGCCCGCCGCCATCACAAGTGCCCGTCTCATGGCTCGCCTCCTCGGGAGCTGGGTTTCTGATCCCAAGGTAGACGGGGCGGCGGAAGGCCGTTATGACGGGGATCATAGCGACGGGCCCTTCGGATTCGCGGACTTATTGACAGTCTCTCTCGAGCGTCGCTCGTCAGGTCGGCGCCACCGTGAGTTCCGTCCTTCGCTGGTGGCAGGCGTACCAACGGAAGGGGCCGCGGGGACTGGAGCCCAAACCGACGCCGGGACGTCCGCCTCGATTGGCCTCCGCAGAGAAGCATCGACTCGTGAAGCTGTTGATCCGCGGTGCGCTGCACGCGGGGTACCGGACCGATCTCTGGACCCTGCCACGCGTGACCGAGCTGATTCACCAGGAATTCGGCACCCGGCCCACGTGTGGAAGGTGCTGACCGCGTTGGGCTGGAGCTGCCAGAAGCCCGAGCGGCGTGCGGTAGAGCGTGACGATGGCTGGAGGCGGGAAGACTGGCCGTGGATAAAAAACTCTGCTCGACGTGGCGCCCGCCTCGTGTTCGTCCATGAGAGCGGATTCCTGCTGATCCCCAACGTCCGCCGCACCTGGGCCCAAGGGGCAGACGCCGTGCATCCGACACCGGTATCGCCACGATCGCCTGTCCGTCTGCAGCGGCCTGGCAGTGTCGCCGAAGCGACGCGCGTGGCGCTCTACCTCCGCTGTCGGGCCCACAATTTCACGGGGGCCTCGATATCCAGGCCTTCCTGCGTCACCTCCTGCGCCACCTTCTCGGGCGGATCGATTTGCTCTGGGATCGCGGGCCGATCCATCGGCGGCGGGAGGTCCGGGACCTGGGCTCAGGCCGACCACGAACTCGCCAACGGAGCACCGGACGATCTCCCCGAGCTTCGTCATCGCCTGACCGATGCCACGCGCCGACTGCGCCGCTCGCAGGATCTGCTGTGGTCCCGCATCTACGCGTCCGACTTGCCGTGGGCGCGTTGAGGACTTACACATCGGGTCGTCGGTGTTGACCCTTCCGGTCGCCCGCGCTAGAGTCCGGCCACCGTTCACGGAGTGCTGAAGTCGACTGTTTGCGTCCTCACGTCGCCCCAGGGGAGAGCCCGGATGAAGTGTCCGCGGTGCCAGCACGATAACCACTCCGGAGCGAAGTTCTGCGAGGAGTGCGCGGCACCCCTGACGCGGGCGTGTGCCAACTGCGGGGCGCACCTTTCCCCGACGGCCAAGTTCTGCTCGGAGTGCGCCCATCCGACAGGATCGACCTCGGCGTCGACCGGCCCCACGACTCCGCGCTTCACCTCTCCCGAGAGCTACATTCCGAAGCATCTCGCTGAACGCATCCTCAATTCGCGGGCGGCCCTCGAAGGCGAGCGCAAGCACGTGACAGTGCTCTTCGCCGACCTCAAGGGCTCGATGGAGTTGCTCGCGGACCGTGACCCCGAGGAAGCGCGCAAGCTCCTCGATCCTGTCATCGAGCACATGATGGAAGCGGTGCACCGGTACGAGGGCACGGTCAACCAGGTGATGGGCGACGGGATCATGGCCCTCTTCGGCGCGCCGCTGGCTCACGAGGATCACGCCGTGCGCGCGTGTTATGCCGCCCTCAGGATGCAGGACGGCGTGCGGCGCTATTCGGAGCCGCTTCGCCGGGCGCAGGGCGTGGAGGTCCAGATCCGCATCGGCCTCAACTCGGGCGAGGTCGTGGTGCGCTCGATCGGCAGCGATCTCCGCATGGACTACACGGCGGTGGGCCAGACCACGCACCTGGCGGCCCGCATGGAGCAGCTCGCGACGCCTGGGACGGTGCGGCTGACGGGCGCCACCGTGCGGCTGGCCGAGGGCTACGTCGAGGTCAGGTCGCTCGGACCCATCCCAGTGAAGGGCCTCGCGGACCCGGTCGAGATCTTCGAGCTGACGGGAGCGGGTCAGGCCCGGACGCGCCTGCAGGCCGCGGCGCTTCGCGGCCTCACGCGCTTCGTCGGCCGGGACGCCGAGGTCGAGCACCTGCGCAGGGTCCTGGACCGGGCAGTAGGGGGCCACGGCCAGGTCGTCTCCATCGTGGGTGAGGCCGGCGTCGGCAAGTCCCGCCTCACGTACGAGTTCACTCACTCACATCGCGTGCAGGACTGGCTCATCCTGGAGGCCTCGTCCGTGTCGTACGGCAAGGCCACCAGTTACTTACCGGTGATCGACCTGCTCAAAGGCTATTTCAAGATCGGTGACCGCGACGATCACCGCGACATGCACGCCAAGGTGCTGGGACGGGTGCTGAGCCTCGACCGGGCGCTGGAGTCGTTGCTGTCCCCGCTCCTCGCGCTACTCGACGTGCCGGTCGAGGACGGGAGCTGGCAGGCCCTCGATCCACCCCAGCGCCGGCGGCGCACGCTCGAGGCCGTCAAGCGCCTGCTGCTGCGCGAGAGTCAGGTGCAACCGCTGCTCGTGGTGTTCGAGGACCTGCACTGGATCGACAGCGAGACCCAGGCCCTGCTCGACAGCCTGGTCGACAGCCTGGGTTCGGCTCGGCTGCTGTTGCTGATGAACTATCGTCCCGAGTACCAGCACGGCTGGGGCAGCAAGACGGCGTACAGCCAGATGCGGCTGGATGCGCTCTCGACCCAGCACGCCGGGGAGCTCCTGGACGTGCTCCTCGGCCCCGATCCCGCCCTCGGACCGCTGAAGGAACTCCTCGTCAAGCGTGGCAACCCGTTCTTCCTCGAAGAGACCGTCCGAACCCTGGTGGAGACGAAGGCGCTCGAGGGGCTGCCTGGCCGATACCGGCTGACGCAGCCACTCCAATCTCTCCAGGTGCCGTCCTCGGTCCAGACGATCCTAGCGGCTCGCATCGACCGGCTCTCCTCGGAGGACAAGCGGCTGCTCCAGACTGCGTCGGTGGTCGGCAAGCACGTGCCGTTCGCGTTGCTGCAGGGAATCGCCGAACTGTCCGACGACATGCTCGGTGGGGCGCTCGACCGGCTGCAGGCCGCCGAGTTCCTCTACGAGAGCGGCCTCTTTCCGGATCTCGAATACACCTTCAAGCATGCGCTCACCCACGAGGTGACCTACGGCAGCCTGCTCGCCGACCGGCGGCGGGCACTGCACGCGGCTGTCGTCGAGACGATGGAGGGCGTGTACGCCGGCCGATTGGCCGAACACGTCGAGCAGCTTGCCCACCACGCCCTCCGAGGCGAGGTGTGGGACAAGGCCGTCACCTACTTCCGTCAGGCCGGCGCCAAGGCTGCCGTACGCTCGGCTTACCGGGAGGCGGTCACCTGCTTTGAAGAGGCGCTCACCGCGCTGCCCCGTCTGCCCGGGACGCACGAAAGACTCGAGGAGGCGATCGATCTTCGCTTCGATCTTCGGACGTCGCTGCTGCCGCTCGGGCAGCTCGAGAAGGGGCTCGAATATCTCCGCGAGGCCGAGGGCCTGGCCAGGACACTCGATGATCCCCGACGGCTAGCCTGGGCGTCTGCCTATATGATCTCGAGTTGTTGGTTGACCGGTCGCTTGACCGATGCGCTCACGTTCGCCCAGACAGCCCAGGCCATTGCGGAAACGCTTGGGGATCTCCGGCTCAAGGTTGTGGCGAATCAGTATCTCGCGGCAGCCCTTTGGAACGTGGGCGACTATCAGGCGGCCACGGATCTCTTTCAGAAGGTAACGGGCTCGCTCAAAGGCGATCTCAGTCGTGAGCGGTTTGGCCAGGCTTTGCTGCCGTCGGTGTTCGCCCGTCGCTATCTGGCTCATGCCCTTGCTGAGCGAGGCGAATTCGACCAATCGATCGCGGAGGCAGACGAAGGACTGCGAATTGCCGAGGCAGCGGATCACCCCTTCAGCCTCAGCCAAGCCTATCTGGCGCTCGGGTACGCTCACGCGGTCAAGGGAGAATTCGACCAGGCGGTTCCGCTCTTCGAGCGCGCTCTCGCGATGGCCCGCGAATGGAACATCAGGCTCTTGTCCCCCTCCTGCACGGGGTTTCTGGGATATACGTACGCCCGGTCAGGGCGTCTCGAGGAAGGCCTGGCGTTGCTTGCTCAGGCCACGACCGCCTTCGAGTCTGGCGTGGCAACGGTCTTCCAGTCTCTCGTGACGGCACACTCCGGCGAGGCCTGCATCCTTGCCGGCAGGCTGCAAGAAGCCCACAGGCACGCGGAGCGAGCCCTCACACTCACGCGCCAGCGCGGCGAACGCGGCGACGAGGCCTACGCGCTCCGCCTCCTCGGCGAGATCCACTCGCAGGAGACCCCACCAGACGACGGGAGGGCCGAGGCGTGGTATCGCCAAGCCATGACGTTGGCCGACCACCTCGGCATGCGCCCGCTCGTTGCCCACTGCCACCTCGGCCTCGGCAAGCTGTGCCGCCGCACGGGCCAGCGCGAGCAGGGTCGTCACCATCTCACCAACGCGGCGACGATGTATCGCACGATGGGGATGATGTACTGGTTGGAGAAGGCCCACCGGGAGATCGAGGAACTCAAGAGCGACGGCTAGTAGGATCGGAACAAATCTGGCGCTCTTCCATTAGTTACGCATTACTCATTAGTTACGCATTACTCAATAACGGCCGGCCGCGGGCGGCATGCGGACGCGCGTCCACATGTTCAGCACGAACAGGCCCGCGCCCGCCACCTGTCCGAGTCCGCCCACGGCGATGAGCCAGCCGAGCGCGCCCAGACCGGTGAAGGCCAGCGCGAGCTCGGCGGCGGCGCGAATCGCAGTGGCGAGCGTCATGACCCAGTACACGGCCTCCGCCAGCTCCGGCCGGTAGCGGGCGTCCTCGCGCGCGGGACGCGGAAACATCCACGTCGCCACCCCCATCACGATCATCAGCATGAAGCCCACGAGCAGCAGGTGGACATGAGCGGTCACGACGAGGCGGGGCGGATAGGCGCCGACCGCGAACTGCCCCACGATCAGGTAGGCGCCGAGGGCGAGACCAACGAGGAGGAACGCGAAGCTCGTCTTGATGTAGCGCCGGACGAGCGGGGTCACCGGTCCTCGTGCTCCCCTTCCGCGAGCGCGCGGAGGGCGTCGAGGTCCAGCACGACGAGCCGGCCGTCCGCGTCGCGGACCAGCCCGTCCCTCTGCCAGTGGCCGATCACGCGGATCGCCGTCTCCACCGTGGTCCCCGACATGTCGGCGAGGCTCTGACGCGTGAGGGGGAAGGGCAGCGCCACCCCTCGGCCTTCGCGGCGTCCCTCTCGCTCGGCCGTCCTGAGCAGCGCCGCGGCCAGCCGCGACTCGGCCGGGTCCACGGCGAGGGACCTCACCGAGTCGTGGGCCGTCCGGAGCCGGCGGCTGATCATCCGGAAGATCTCCTTCACGAAGGCGGGGTGTCGCTCACCGAGGGCGACGATGGCGGGCGCCGGCACCCGCACCACCACGGCGTCCTCGCTCGTCTGCGCGGTCGCGGGATAGGGCCGTCCCTCGAACACCGCGACGGCGCCGAACATCTCGCCCGGACCGAGGAGCTCGAGCACCACGTCCTTCCCCGCCGCCGACTGACGCAGGATCTTGACGTGGCCGGCCCGCACGAGCCAGAGCCAGACGGCGGGATCCCCTTCGCGGAAGATGACCTCGCGCGCCCGGTACGACGCCTCGGCGGCCACGGCGGCGATCGCCTCGATCTCGCGCGCGGGCAATACGCCGAACGCGGGGTTGGCCTGGAGGAGCCGGACGAGACCCGCCGTCAACGCGTGGGGGTCTCCACGATCACCCGCGAGCGCCCTTCCACGTGGCGCATTCTCAAGCAGGCGCCGCCCAAGAACTCCAGGCGCAGCTCCCCGCCCCCGGGCACGTCCGCGGTGGTGAGCCCCTGCAGCCGCCGGCCCACGAGACCGTGGGCGGCGCCCAGATCGGTCACCGTGTAGTGATGGCGGTCGCCGTCGGGGCTGTCGAGCCCGTCCACGGCGTGCCAGAACACCACGCCCGCCTCGATGAACAGGCGATGCCAGCCGCCGCGGACGAGCTTGAGAAAGAGCACGTTGGCTTCGTTCACGAGCTGGCCCCGGTAGTAGTGGGCCTGCAGCACGAGCCCCTCGCACACCTCCCCCGCGACATCCGGCAACGCCTCCCGGCACACCAGGCGCGTGGCCTCCAGGCTCACGCCGAGGGCGGCGGCGAGGCGGGTCACGCGCTCGACGAGGCGCGGGGCGCGCATCTGGATGAAGATGTCGTGCGCGGCGTGGAGCTCGGCGGCGGCGGCGCGCCGATCGCCCCGCGCCGCGTGGAGCTCGCCCAGGGGCAGGCGCGAGCGCGCGGCCTGGGCGCGCGCCTCGATGGCGGTGAACGTGTCGAGCGCGGCGCTCAGGGCGGTCCTGGCCTCACCGAATCGGCCCCGCGCGAGCTCGATGCGCCCGAGCGCCCGCTCGGCATAGCCGATGGCGACAGGCCAGCCGCCCTTGCGCGCCACGGCGAGGGCGTCCACGGCATGGGCGTGGGCCGGCTCCACCTGGCCGGCGACGAGCTGCGCCTCCGCCACGAGGGCCCGCAGCATGCCGTCGAGCTGACGATAGCGATAGCCGCCGGCGCCGCTCAGCTGCTGGAGCCGCGCGATGGCGTCCTCCAGGTGCTCGAGCGCGGCCTTGGTGTCCCCGGCCTCCGCCTGCGCCGCGCCCAGCCAGCCGATCGCCATCGCCTTGCCCACCGGATCGGCGGCCAGCTCCACCGCGCGCTGGCCCGCGCTCACCGCCGCCTCCACCTCGCCGCTCACGGTATGGATGCGCGTCGTCGTCCACGCCGCCTCCGCCTGAAGGCGCACCTCGTTGAGATCCTCGGCGAGGGCGCGCATGCGCTCCATGACCTCGAGGGCGGGGGCGAAGTCGCCGAAGTGGAAGAGGAGAAGACCCAGCATGCCCAGCGCCTGACCCAACCACCACCGCTCCTCGGTGCCCTCGAGGAGGGCCACGGCCTGGCGGCCGTGCGCGATCCCCTCGCGCGAGGTGCCGGCCATGTAGCCCTCGCGCGCCAGCGCGTAGCTCGCCCGGCCCATGATCACGCGGTCGCCGGCGCGCGCCGCTTCCTCGAGCGCGCGCCGCGCGTGGCCGATGGACGCCGCGCTGTTGCCGAGATTGCCGTAGAGATAGGCGAGCCAGAAGTAGAAGATGCCGCTGAGGCGCGGCTGCCCGAGGCCCGCCACCAGGTCCTCGTGCTGGAGCAGGAGATCACGTCCTTCCACCGGCCGGCCGAGAAACGCCAGGGCCGAGGCCAGGCGATAGACCACCTCGAGCCGGCGAGGCCCGCGCTCCTCCGCGGACAGGCGGTCCGAGACGGCGAGCGCATCCCGCAGCGCGCGCACGGCCTCGTCCAGCGCATAGCTCCGCGCGGCCTGATCGGCGAGGTGCACGAGGTAGGTGAGCGCGCGACCCGGCTCCTCCGCCCGGGAGAAATGGTGGGCGAGGAGGTCGTAGTGCGCATCCAGATGATCCGCGTGCACCGTCTCCAGCGCCTCGCCGACTGCCGCGTGGAGGGCCTGCCGGCGTGGGGCGAGGAGCGATTGGTACACCGCCTGGCGAAGCCGGGCATGCGTGAAGTCGAAGCGCTCCCCCGGCGACTCGAGGATGCGGTGCCGCACCAGCTCCTCTACCGCCTCCGCGGTCTCGCGCCGGCTCAGCCGCATCGCGCGCTGGAGCACGGGGAACTCGAAGTCGCGCCGGAACACGGACGCGACCCGGGCCACCTCCTGCGCGCGCGGCGACAGCCGCGCGAGCCGTGCCCCGATCAGCTCGCGCACGCGGCGAGGCAGCGCCACGCCCACCGCGTCGGGGAGACGGCCCTCGCGCACCGTGCGCATGGTCTCGACGATCACGAACGGATTGCCCTCGCTGAGCGTCCACACCCGGTCCACCGCCTCGGCGAGGCGCGCGGCATTGCTGCCGGCCCGCGCGAGCGCACGGACGAGGGTGGCGGTGGCGGAGGCCGACAGCGCGCTCAGCGCCATGTGATCCACGTGGGGCAGCTCGCGAAGCTCCTCGACGAGACGGGGGAAGGCGGGCGCCTCCACCAGCTCCTCGTCGCGGGCCGAGGCCACGAGCAGGAAGGGCCGCTCGGCCAGCCGCCGCGCCACGAACGCGAAGAGGCGGAGGCTCATCTCGTCGGCCCAGTGGAGGTCCTCGAGCGTGACGAGGAGCGGTCCCTCGCGGGCCAGCTCGGCGAGCACCGCGTCCAGGCTCTCGAAGAGGCGGAGATGGCCGGCGTTCGCCGCCGCGCCCCCGGTGCCGGGCCGGGCCACGCCCTCCCCCACCTCGGGGAAGAGGCGGGCCAGCTCCACGCGCCGCGGAGAGCCGGCTCGGCCCTCGGCGCGGACGGCGTCCAGGGCGTGGCCGGCTCGCAGCGCCTCCACCCACGGCCGGAACGGCAGGATCTGCTCCGTCTCGTGCGCGTGGCTGGCGAGGGTGCGGGTGCCGCGCGTGGCGGCGATCGCGGACAGCTCGTCGATGAGGCGGCTCTTGCCGATGCCGGCCTCGCCGGTGAGCAGCACCACCTGCCCCTCGCCGCGCCACGCCGCCTGCAGTCGCTGGCGGAGCCGGCCCAGCTCGCTCTCACGGCCCACCAGCGGGGCCTCCGCGGCGGCCGACGCCGAGCG
>DATEDO010000156.1:0-50359 GCA_035281625.1 Candidatus Methylomirabilota bacterium | reverse complement strand
GTCCCGGACCGCTACCCCCGAAAACTTCGTGTGCAACACCTTCGTGATCGCCGCCGTCAACGTCGTCTTCCCGTGATCGATGTGCCCAATCGTCCCCACGTTCACGTGCGGCTTCGACCGATCAAACTTCGCCTTGGCCATCCGCTGACCCTCCCTCCGCTACCGACCCGTAGTGATGGAGCCCATGTCCGGGATTGAACCGGAGACCTCGTCCTTACCAAGGACGCGCTCTGCCGACTGAGCTACATGGGCGCTCGTTCCGACCCTGCTGCGTTCCCAGGCGGCGAGGCTGGAGCGGGAAACGGGATTCGAACCCGCGACCCCCAGCTTGGAAGGCTGGCGCTCTACCGCTGAGCTATTCCCGCCTGTCGTCTCCGCGCGTGCGACCGTCACCACGCAAGTGGTGGGGAGAGGAGGATTTGAACCTCCGAAGGCGTTCGCCAGCAGATTTACAGTCTGCCCCCTTTGGCCACTTGGGTATCTCCCCGCTCGTCGGCCCAGGACTACAGCTCCTTGAAGTTCTCGGTGAAAAGGCTGGCGCTGGCGGGAGGATTCGAACCCCCGACCCACTGCTTACAAGGCAGTTGCTCTGCCACCTGAGCTACGCCAGCAGTCGCAAAACTTCACCCTACTTACGAGGTATTGACAAGTCAAGGGGTTTTTGCTCTTTCTGCCCTCTGGCGGACCACCTCGTAGCACAGCGCCGTCGCCGCCGCCGAGACATTGAGCGACCCGATCTTGCCCCGCATCGGAAGCGTGAGCAAGAGGTCGCATGTCCGTGTGACGAGGGGCCGGAGCCCCTCCCCCTCCCCGCCCATGACCAGGCAGAGCGGCAGGGTGAGGTCCACCCTCCAGGGGTCCTGGCCCCCCTTGGCGGCCGCCCCCATGACCCAGATCGACTCTTTCTTAAATGTTTCCAACACTTGCACCAGATTCGTCTCGCGCGCGACCGGCAGGTGCTCCACCGCCCCCATCGCCGTCTTGGCCGCGGCAGGGGTGATCCCGACCGCCTGATGCTTGGGGAGGATCACCCCGTGGGCCCCCGCGGCATCCGCGCTCCTCAGGACGGCGCCGAGATTCCGGGGGTCCTGGACGCGGTCGAGGGCCAGGAAGAAGGCCGGCTCCCCCAGTGCGGCGGGGACGGCGAGGAGATCGGACAAGCTCGCGTAGGTCGCCTCCGCGACCCGCGCCACCACCCCCTGGTGATGGGGGGTCCCGGCCATGGCGGTGAGCTGATCCCGCGTACGGTAGGACACCTTCACGCCACGGCTCCGCGCGAGGGTCAGGAGCTCCTGGAGCGCCGGCCCCCGTCCCTCGGACAGGATGGCCACCTCGTCCACGCTCCGCGCCGCCGCCCGCAGCGCCTCGAGCACGGGGTTGCGCCCGTAGACGGGCGTCCCGTCGCCCCCGGCGGAGGGCTTCGTCACCGGCGCAACCGCCAGGTCGTACCCTCGCGACCGTCCTCGAGGACCACGTTCATCTTGTCGAGCTCCGCCCGCAGCCGGTCCGCCTCCGCGAAGTCGCGCTTCTTGCGCGCCTCCTCGCGCAGCCAGATGAGCGAGTCGATGTGCGCCTTCAGGCGGCTGTCCAGCGCGGGCGCGGCCTCGACGCGCGCCTCCAGGAGCCCCAGCGAGCGGGCCAGCGTCACCAGCTCGCCCGCGCCCATGAGGAAGGCCCCCGCGCCGGCCTTGCCCTCGCTCACCTGGGCCCGCGCGCCCTGCAGCGTGCGGGCGAGATCGAAGAGCACGCCCAGCGCCTGGGGGCTATTGAAGTCGTCGTCCATGGCGGCCTCGAAGCGCTCCCGCTCGCGCGCCACCTCGTCGAAGAGCCCGTGATCGGGCCCGGGCGGCGGCGTGCCGCGCGCGGCGAGCTTTTCCGCCTCCGCCACCACCGCGCGCAGGCGGCCGAGGGCCCGCGCCGCCTCGTCCACGCGCTCCTCCGCCCACTCCAGCGCGTTCCGGTAGTGCGTGCCCAGAAGGTAAAGGCGCAGCGCCTCGGGATCGTGCCGCTTCACCAGCTCGCGGATCGACAGGGTGTTGCCGAGGGACTTCGACATCTTCTCGGCCCCGAGATTCACGAAGCCGTTGTGCACCCAGTAACGGGCGAAGGGCTGGCCGGTGATGCCCTCCGTCTGGGCGATCTCGCACGAGTGGTGCGGGAAGATGAGGTCGATGCCGCCGCCGTGGATGTCGATGGTCTCCCCGAGATGCTGCATCGCCATCGCCGAGCACTCGATGTGCCAGCCCGGGCGCCCCGGGCCCCACGGGCTGTCCCAGGACGGCTCGCCCGGCTTGGCCGACTTCCACAGGGCGAAGTCGCGCGGGTCGCGCTTGCGCTCGTCCACCTCGACGCGGGCGCCGGCGAGGAGCTCGTCCAGATTCTTCCCCGACAGGCGGCCGTAGTCCGGGAAGCAGCGCACCTCGTAGTAGACGTCGCCGTCGACCACATACGCGAGGCCCTTCCGGATGAGCCCCTGGATCAGCTCGACCATCTGCGGAATGTGCTCGGTGGCCTTCGGCTCGACGTCGGGGGGCAGGAGGCCGAGGGCGGCCATGTCCGCCCGCTCCGCCTCGATGAAGCGCTCCGAGATCTCGCGCGGGCTCACGCCTTCGGCGGCCGCCCGGCGGATGATCTTGTCGTCCACGTCGGTGTAGTTGCGGACGAAGCGCGTGCCGTAGCCCCGAAAGCGGAGATAGCGCCGGATCATGTCGAAGACCAGCGCGCTGCGGGCGTGCCCGATGTGGGAGAGGTCGTAGACGGTGACGCCGCAGACGTAGATCCTCACCGCGCTCCGGTCCAGGGGGACGAAATCCTCCTTCCGCCGCGTGAGGGTGTTGTAGATCCGGATGGCCACGCTCGGCTCCTAGCTGAGAGAGTTGACTTCCACGGCGACCACCGCCATGGCCGCGATCCCTTCCTCGCGGCCAAGCAGGCCCAGGTGCTCCGGGCTCTTCGCCTTCACGCTCACCCGGCCCGCCTTCACGCGCAGGGTGTCGGCCAGCCGCGTGGCCATCTCGTCGAGATAGGGCCCCAGCCGCGGCGCCTGGCAGATCACGGTGACGTCAACATTGACCGGCCGGCCGCCGTTGGCCGCCACCATCTCCGTCACCCCGCGCAAGAGCTCCAGGCTGGAGACGCCACGATAGCGGGGATCCGTGTCGGGGAAGATGCGTCCGAGATCGCCGAGGGCGAGGGCGCCCAGCAGCGCCTCGCACACCGCATGGGTGAGGACGTCGGCGTCGGAGTGCCCGCCGAGGCCGCGGGCATGCGGCACGGTCACGCCGCCCAGCACGAGGGGCCGCCCCTCCGCGAACGGGTGGAGATCGAAGCCCAGGCCCGAGCGCACCAGGCTCATCGACGTGGCCTCGCGGGGCGGGGACGTCTCACCGGACGAGCCGTCCAGAGGCGCGCCACGCGCAGATCGCCGGGGGTGGTGATCTTGAGGTTCTCCGGCAGGCCGGGCACCACCGCGACGCGCCCGCCCAGGCGCTCGACCAGCACCGCGTCGTCGGTGCCGGCGTAGCCGTCACGGCGCGCCTTGTCGTGCGCCTCCCACAGGAGCTCACGGCGGAAGGCCTGCGGCGTCTGGATGAGCCAGAGCCCCGCCCGATCGAGCGTTTCGTGCACCACTGGCTCACCGCCGGGCGGCGCCGGCTCGCCGCCGGGCGGCACGGCCTCGCGCACACGCTTGACCGTCTCGCGCACCGCGAGCCCGCAGGTGGCGGCGCCGGTTCCCGCCGCCGCGGCGAGCACCCGAACGACGAGGGCCGGGGTGATGAACGGCCGCACCGCGTCGTGGACCAGCACCCACTCGGGCGAGCCCGCCGCCTGGAGGCCGAGCCACACCGACTCCTGCCGCTCCGCGCCCCCCTCGACCACGGCCCGGATCTTCCCCACCCGGTGCGCGGCGAGGAGCCGCCGCGTCGCCACGACCCGCTCGCGCGGCGCCGCCACCACGATACCGCCGACCACGGGGGCCGCGGCCAGGGCCCTGAGCGTCCGCACGAGCAGCGGCACCCCGCCGAGCCGCACGTACTGCTTCGGCAGGCGCGCGCTCATCCGCCGGCCGGCGCCGCCGGCGGGCACGATGGCCACGACGTCGCCGGCCTTTTTCACCGAACCGATTCCTCCGTCGCCGGAGCGGGGCGGGCGAAGATCATGCGGCCCGCGGTGGTCTGGAGCACGCTGGTCACGGTCACGTCCACCATCTGACCGATGAGCTTGCGGCCGTGGTCCACCACCACCATCGTGCCGTCGTCGAGATAGGCGACGCCCTGCCCCGCCTCCTTGCCCTCCTTGACGACGTGAAGGTGCATGAGCTCGCCGGGCAGCACCACCGGCCGCAGCGAGTTGGCCAGCTCGTTGACGTTCAGCACCTGGACGCCGCTGAGCTCGGCGATCTTGTTGAGGTTGTAGTCGTTGGTGACGACCTTGCCGCTCAGCGTCTTGGCCAGCTCGATCAGCTTGCGGTCGACCTCGCGGATGGCCGGGAAGTCCTGATCGTGGATGCGGACGGTGATCTTGGGCATGCGCTGCAGCCGCTGGAGGACGTCGAAGCCCCGCTTGCCCCGATTGCGCTTGAGCACATCGGAGGAGTCGGCGATCTGCTGCAGCTCGCGCAGCACGAACTGGGGCACCACGATGGTCCCCTCGAGGAACCCGCTCTCGCAGACGTCGGCGACGCGCCCGTCGATGATCACCGAGGTGTCGAGGACCTTGTAGGCCTGCTTGAGGGCCACCGTCTTGGGGAAGAGCTTGGCCGACATGCCCTCCAGCTCCTCGCCCTTGGCCAGCGTGACCGCGCAGCCCAGGTAGCCCAGGAGCAGCGCGAAGAGCCCGCGTCCCAGCGCGCCCGCCTCCGGCACGACCGCGCCAAGCGCGCTGCCCACACCGAGGCCGAGCGCCACGCCGGCGATGCCGCCCGCCGCGCCCCAGAACAAGCGGTCCACCGGTACCCGCCGGCCCTGCCACTCGAGCACCACCGCGAGCACGCCGCAGAGGAAGCCGGCCAGGCCCAGCCAGTGAGTGGCCCACTTGATCCCCAGGGGCGGCGCCAGCGCCACGCCGGCGCCCGTGGCCACCGCCAGCACGCACAACCGCGCGATGATAAGCGTCATTGCGTTCTATCCCCCGACCAAGGCCTTCACGGCCTCTTCGACCGAGCCCACTCCGTGCGCCTCCAGCGCGTACGGCTCCCGCGCCGTGAGATTGCTCGCGGGCACCACCGCGGAGGCGAAGCCGAGGGCGGCGGCCTCCTTGAGCCGCGCCGCCAGACCGCTCACCGCCCGCACCTCGCCCGTCAGCCCCACCTCGCCGATCACCACCACGTCGCCCCGCACCGGACGGTCCAGGTAGCTCGACGCCGCCGCGATGACCACACCCAGATCCGCGGCGGGCTCGACGACCCGGGCCCCGCCCGCCACGTTCACGAACGCGTCCTGGGTCATGAGCGGCAGACCCACGCGCTTTTCCAGCACGGCGAGCAGCAGGCAGACCCGATTGTAATCCGCACCGATGACAGTCCGGCGCGGGGATCCGAAGTTGGCGGGCGCGACCAGGGCCTGAAGCTCCAGGAGCAGCGGCCGGGTACCTTCCAGGCTCGAGACGATCACCGACCCCGGCGCCCCGCGCGGCCGCTCCGTCAGGAAGAACGCGGAAGGGTTTTGCACCTCCACGAGCCCCCGCTCTCCCATCTCGAAGACGCCGATCTCGTTGGTGGACCCGAAGCGGTTCTTCACCGCTCGCAGCACTCGATAGGCGTGGTGACGCTCGCCCTCGAAGTAGAGGACGGTGTCCACCAGGTGCTCGAGCACCCGCGGGCCGGCCAGCGTGCCCTCCTTGGTGACGTGACCGACGAGGAACGTGGCCATGCCTCGGGCCTTGGCCTGGACCATGAGCCGGGCGCCGCACTCGCGCACCTGGCTCACGCTGCCCGGAGCGGATTCCACGTCGGGCAGGAACATGGTCTGGATGGAGTCGACCACGAGGACGCGGGGACTCAGCTGGGCGACGTGGCCCTCGATGGTGGCGAGGTCCGTCTCGGCTAGGAAGTAGAGGGCGTCCGCGGCGATGCCCAGCCGCTCCGCGCGCAGCTTCACCTGGGCCGCCGACTCCTCGCCCGACACGTAGAGGATTGGCCCGGCGCGCTCGGCCAGGGCGCGGCACGACTGGAGCAGCAGGGTGGACTTGCCGGCGCCGGGCTCGCCGCCCACCAGCACCAGCGAGCCCTTCACCATCCCGCCGCCGAGCACGCGGTCCAGCTCGCCGATGCCCGTGGCCACCCGCTCACCGGCCTCGAGACGGATGTCGCCCAGCCGCTGCGGCCGCGCCCCCGGCTGAAGCGCCGGCCGCGCCGACCGGGCCGCCGCCTGCGGCCGCTCCTCGACGAGGGCGAGATAGTCGCCCTGACGCGCGCAGTCCGGGCACGTCCCGGGCTTCGGGGCGGCGAAGCCGCAGGCCTGGCAGCGATAGACCGCCCGCTCGCGCGCCATCACTTCTTCTCGATCGAGTTGCGGATGAGCGCGCGCAGGAGGAAGCTCCGCTGCGCGCCTTCCAGGAAGGCGGCGAGGTTCTCGTAGACCGTCGGATCCTCCAGGAGCGCCCCCAGGGTGCCCTCTCCCGCCTTGAGACGGTCGGTGATGACGCGGAGATTGTTCATCGCCACCCGGAAGTCCTCTCCCGCCTCGCCCATGGCCCCTTCGCCGGTGTCGGTGAGGAGGCCGCCCAGGAAGCCCTTGCCCTGGACCAGCCGTTCCGAGATCTCGCGCAGGCTCTTCGCCAGCGCGCCCAGATCGTCGGCCATGGGCTTGTACTTGGGATCGAGCAGCAGCGCGAGCAGCGGCCCCGAATCGTCCCCCGGCCCGGCCGCCTTGTCGACGGCGCGGCTGAACTTGTCCATGGCGGCCAGGAAGGCGCGTACCGACCGGCCACTGTCGGGCGAGAGCAGGGCGGCCACGGCGTTGTCGCCGCGCTGGGCCCGGGCGAGGATCTCGCGAGCGTCGTCGAGCAGGGCGTTCAGGCGCCGCAGCGTGTGGGGCTCCTCGTAGATGAGGACGTGGAGCCAGCCCTTGCCCTTCTCGACCTCGTTGACCACGCGCCGGGCGCCCTTCACCGTCGCGCCCAGGTCCTCGATGACGCCGCTCTGCTCGAGCTTCTGCAGCGAGGCCTGGAGCTGATCGGCGAGGCGATTGAAGGTCGCGGCCATCCCCGAGGCTGCGGAAAAGATGCGGCCCATCTCCACGGGATCCCGCGTCTTCAGCACGTCGCCCTCCTTGAGAGCGGCGGTGGCGGGTGTGCCCTGGGAGATCTCCACCAGCTTGTCGCCGAGCAGCCCCTGGGTGACGATCTGCGCCTCGGAGTCGCCGCGGATGCGCTCGTTGAACTGCCGGGACACGGTGAGGGTCACGCGCACCTTGCCGCCCACCTGCGGCGACAGCACGACCTTGGTGACGCGTCCGATCTGGACGCCGGCCAGGCGCACGGTGGCGCCCTCGATGAGCCCACTCACCTCGGTGAAATCGGCATGGAGATCGTACTTGCGCTCGAAGTAGCGCGCGCGGGCGCCCAGGAGATAGATCACGCCGAGGAACACCACCAGGGAGATCACCACGAACACGCCGATGCGGAGCTGGAGGCCGAGGCTCTTCCGATCCATCTAGCCCTCCCGCAGCTCGCCGGCGAGGAAGTCGCGGACGACGCGGTTGCTGGAGCGGTGGATCTCGGCGGGTGTACCGACCTCGGCGAAGCGGCCCTGATAGAGAATGGCCATCCGGTCGGCCACGCCGTCGGCGAGCTCGATGTCGTGCGTGACCACGATGGACGTGTCACACACCCCCTTCTTCAGCTCATTGATGAGCTCGGCCACGAGCCGCGCGTTGGTGGGATCGAGTCCCGCGGTGGGCTCGTCGAAGAACACGACCTCGGGCTCCACCACGAGCGCGCGGGCGATACCCACTCGCTTGCGCATGCCGCCCGACAGCTGGCCGGGAAGCACCTCGTCGATGTCGGAGAGACCGACCAGGCGCAGAAAGTGGTGCACCCGATCGGTGATCTCGCCCTCGGAGAGGCGCCGGTGCTCGCGCAAGGGGAACGCCACGTTCTCGAACACGGTCATCGAGTCGAAGAGGGCGGCGTACTGGAAGACGTAGCCAGCGCGTCGGCGCACCGGCAGCAGTTGCTCCTCGCGGAGGCCGTCGATGCGAGTGCCGAGGAGCCACACCTCGCCCGCGTCGGGGGCGATGAGCCCGTCGATGGTGCGCAGGAGCACCGTCTTGCCCGAGCCGCTGCCGCCCATCACCGCGAGGGTGATACCCCTCTCCAGGGAGAGGCTGATGCCACGCAGCACGGGCTTGTCGTCGAACGCCTTCCACACCTCGTTGACCTCGACGATGGGCGCGGCCATTACCAGAAGAGGATGATGAGCAGCTTGGTGAGGAAGAAGTCGGAGATGATGACGGCCATGGCGACCTCCACCACCGTGTCGGTGGTCGCTCTCCCGAGGCCCTCCGTGCCGCCTTCGGTGACGAGCCCGTTGTAGCAGCCGATCAAGGTGACGAGAAAACCGAACACGATGCTCTTGAAGAGTCCGGTGAGGAAGTCCCGGATCACCACCCAGTAGGCGATGGTGTTCCAGTAGAGGTAGGGGTCCACGTCGCGGTCGAACACCGATACCACCATGCCGCCCACCAGCCCCACGAAGTCGGCGAGCACGGTGACGAGGGGGAAGACGAGGAGGGCGGCCATGAGTCGGGGAACGATGAGGCGCTTGATGTAGTTCACGCCGAGGGCGCGCAGGGCGTCGATCTGCTCGGTGACCTTCATCGAGCCGAGCTCGGCGGTGATGCCGGACGCGACCTTCCCGCCCACCAGGATCGCGGTGAGCACCGGTCCCAGCTCCCGCAGGATGGACAGCGCCACCACCGGTCCCACGTAGCCTTCCGCGCCGAAGCGGGCCATGTTGACCGCGGTCTGCAGCGCCAGCACCATGCCGGTGAAGAGCGCGGCGGTGAGCGCGACCGCCGTCGAGCGTACGCCGATGATGTCGATCTGGCGCGCCACGAGGGCGAAGTAGTGCGGCGGCAGCGCGAGATTGCGGACGACCTGGATGGCGAGGAGCCCCAACCCTCCGTACCAGATCAGGGAGTCCCGCAGGTAGCGCGTGGTGCCTTCCACGAGAGCCGTCATCGCGCCGAGCCCACCGTCAGGCTCTCCACGAAGGCCTGGAAGTCCGGCCGGCCGGACTCGAAGGCCTCCACCGGCGCCACGTAGAGGAAGTCGTAGACGCAGCGCTGGTCCTTGAGCGAGACTGCCTCCACCGCCACTTCCGCCCCCCCGAGCGTGCCGCGCAGCATGGAGCGCGCTCCCGCGCGGCCACCCACCGTCAGCGGCTCCGTCCGCACGTCCACGCGCTCCTTCAGGCCGAAGGTGAGATGGCGGACCAGCCGCTCGGGCTCGCGGCGCGCGATACGCTCGTCGCAGGTGGCGGCCGCGAGCATGCCGCCCGGCGGCGCCGCACGCTTGAGCTCGAGGTCGGCCTCGGTGTCCCGTGTCACCTGCCACCCCGGCCCCGGAACGCTCACCGCATACCCCTTCTGGGAGTGGAACACCCCGCGCTCGATGCGGTCCGCGGTGCAGCCCGCCGCGGCGAGCAGCGCGGCCAGGGAGGCGCCGGCGCGCCAGCTCGGGCTCACGCCGAGCCGCCCGTGACGGGACGCGCGCCGTGGCGGCGGGCCAGCTCGGCGAAGACCCGGCGCAGCGGGATGCCGCGGTTTCCCAGCAGGACCATGGAGTGGAACCACAGATCGGCCACCTCGGCGACGAGGCGCTCCTGGCTCTCGCCGCCCAGCGCGGCGGTGACCACCTCGGTCGCCTCCTCGCCGATCTTCCGGCAGATGAAGGGCTCCCCCTTCTCGAAGAGTGACGCCACGTACGAGCCGGAGGGAGGATTGACCTTGCGCGACTGTATCGTGCGCTCCAGGACCTCGAGCATGCCGGGCGCCGCGGCGCTCTCCGCGGGCCCCGTGGCGCCGCCCTCGAGCCGGGTGAAGAAGCACGTGCGCGCGCCGGTGTGGCAGGCCACGCCCTCCTGATGCACCTGGAGCAGCAGGGTGTCGCGGTCGCAGTCCGCGTAGAGCCCGTCCACGTGCTGCGTGTGCCCGGACGTCTCGCCCTTTCGCCACAGGGCCTGCCGGGAGCGTGACCAGTAGTGAGCGACGCCCGTGCGCCGGGTCGCCTCGAGCGCGGCGTGATCCATCCACGCCACCATCAGCACCTCGCCGGTGGCAGTCTCCTGGGCCACCACCGGGATCAAGCCCGCCGCGTCCCATTTGAGCTCGGCCTGGACGCTCATGTCTCGATCCGCACCGGCACGCCCGCCGCGCGCAGGAAGTCCTTGGCCTCGCCCACGCGGTGCTGGCCGAAGTGGAAGAGCGAGGCCACCAGGGCCGCGTCGGCCTTCCCCGCGGTCAGGGCCTCGCGCAGGTGGTCGAGCGACCCCGCGCCGCCGGAGGCGATGACAGGCAGCGAGACCGCCTCCGACACCGCGCGAGTCAGCTCGAGGTCGTAGCCGTCGCCGGTGCCGTCCCGGTCCATGCTGGTGAGGAGGATCTCGCCGGCACCGAGCCGCTCGACCTCCACCGCCCACTCCACCGCGTCGCGCCCGGTCGGCCGCCGGCCGCCGTGGGTGTACACGCCCCAGCGCGCGGGGCCGGGATCGGGCTCACGCTTGGCATCGATCGCCACGACGATGCACTGGCTGCCGAAGGCGCGCGCGGCCTCGGCGACGAGGGCCGGACGGGCGAGCGCGGCGGTATTGAGCGACACCTTCTCGGCGCCCGCGCGCAGGAGCGTGCGGATGTCGTCCAGCGAGCGCACCCCGCCGCCCACCGTGAGCGGCATGTAGATACCCTCGGCGGTGCGGCGCACCACGTCCAGCATCGTGTTCCGGCCCTCGTGGGAGGCGGTGATGTCGAGGAATACCAGCTCGTCGGCCCCCTGCGCGTCGTACGCCTGGGCGGCTTCCACGGGATCGCCCGCGTCGCGGAGGTTCACGAAGCGCACCCCCTTGACCACGCGCCCGTCGTGCACGTCGAGGCAGGGGATCACGCGCTTCTTCAGCATGGCTCAGCCCACCTCGGCGAGCGCGCGGCGGAGATCCAGCGCGCCGCTGTAGAGGGCGCGCCCCACGATGGCGCCCTCGACTCCCGGGATGCCGGCGAGCTGGCGTAGATCGTCCATGGAGCCCACGCCGCCGGAGGCGAGCAGGGGAATGCCGGCGGCGCGCGCCACCGCCTCCGTGCTCCACACGTTGGGCCCGCTCTGGGTGCCGTCCCGGGCGATGTCGGTGTACAGCACGGCCGCCGCGCCGGCGGCGGCGGCGTCGCGCGCCAGCGCGGTGGCGTCCAGATCGAGGATGCGCTTCCAGCCGTCCACCGCGACCTTGCCGTCCGAGGCGTCCACCGCCACGATGATCCGACCCTCGAAGGCCCCGCAGACCTCGCCGAGGAAGGCGGGATCCAGCGCGGCCCCCGTCCCCACCACCGCCCAGCGCGCACCCGCCCCGAGGATCGACTCGACGGCGGCGACGTCGCGCAGCCCGCCCCCTACCTGCACCGGGATGGCGAGGGCGGCGATGATCGCGCGCACGAGGTCCGTCTGACGGGGCCGCCCCGCGAAGGCGCCGTCCAGGTCCACCACGTGGAGGCGCGGCGCCCCCTGGGCCTGCCAGCCGCGCGCCGTCGCCACGGGGTCGTCGGAGAACACCGTCTCGTCCTCCGCCCGTCCCTGGAGGAGCCGCACGCAGCGGCCGCCCCGAAGATCGATGGCCGGAATCAAGGTGAACGGCATCAGCGCCGCCGGCTCCGCACGAAGGCGGCGAAGTTCTCCAGCAGGCGCAGACCCCAGCGCTGGCTCTTCTCGGGGTGGAACTGGGTGGCGAAGAGCGCGTCACGCTCCACCGCGGCGGCGAACTCGACCCCGTGGCGGCACGTCGCGCGCCGGAGGCCGGGATCGTCCGGCGCGGGATAGTACGAGTGCACGAAGTAGAAGTGCGCGCCGCTCGGCACGCCGTCGAAGAGCGCCATGTCGCCGCGGTGCTCCACCTCGTTCCAGCCCATGTGCGGCACCTTGAGCGGCCCCGCGGGGAACCGCCGCACCACCCCCGGGATCACGTCGAGCCCCTTGCCCTCGCCGAACTCCTCGCTCTCGGTGAAGAGGATCTGATAGCCGATGCAGATGCCGAGGAAGGGACGGCCCTCCTCGAGCACCGTGCGCAGGGGATCGAGGAGCCCCAGGCGGGCGAGCCCGTTCATGACGTCGAGGAAGGCGCCGTCGCCGGGCAGCACCACCGCCTCGGCGTCCGCCACCACCCGGGGATCGTCCGTGATCCGCGTCGGCATGCCGAGCCGGCCGAATACCTTCGCCGCGCTTCCCAGGTTCCCCCGCCCGTAGTCGACGACCGCGATCATGGCCGCGCGCCTAGAGGCTGCCCTTCGTCGAGGGGATGTCGCTGATCCGCGGATTCGGGCGGCTGGCCTCGGCGAGGGCGCGGCCCACCGCCTTGAAGGTGGCTTCCGCGATGTGATGCAGGTTCTCGCCGTAGTGCATGCTCACGTGCAGCGTGATCTCGGCGTTGAAGGCGAAGGCGCGAAAGAAATCCTTCAGGAGATCGAGGTCGAAGTTCGAGATCCGCGTCCGCTGCAGGGGCACGTTGAAGATCAGGTACGGCCGGCCCGAGATGTCCACGGAGGCATGCAGCAAGGCCTCGTCCATCGGCAGATACGACGCGCCGTAGCGGACGATGCCCCGCTTGTCGCCCAGGGCCTCCTTGAAGGCCTTGCCCAGGCAGATTCCCACGTCCTCGACGGTATGGTGCAGGTCGACGTCGGTATCGCCTCGGGCGTCCACCGCCAGGTCCATGAGCCCGTGCTTCGACCACGCCTCGAGCATGTGGTTGAAGAAGGGGATGGTCGTCTCCACCTTGGCGGCGCCGGTGCCGTCCACGTTGAGCTGGAGCACGATCTGCGTCTCCTTGGTCTTGCGCTCGACGCGGGCCTGCCGCGGCAGCGCGGGCTCGGAGCCACGGGCCTTGTCGCTCATGCCGTCCCTCCCTGGCGGGTGATGCGTACGCGCGCCGCCTCGCCGTGGGCCTGGAGGCCTTCCACGCGCGACAGCTCGGCGAGGTGGGGCCAGGCCTCGGCGAGGCCCCGGGTGGAGTACTGGATGACGCTCAAGCGCTTCACGAAGTCCTCGGTCGAGAGCGCAGAGGCGAAGCGGGCGGTGCCGCCGGTGGGCAGCACGTGATTGGGACCGGCCACGTAGTCCCCCACCACTTCCGGCGTGTGGCGGCCCAGGAACACCGCGCCCGCGCTGCGCACCCGCGCGAGGAGCCGCTCCGGGTCGGCGACGGCCAGCTCGAGGTGCTCCGGCGCGAGCCGGTTCGCCACGTCCACCGCCTCGTCCAGGCTCGCGGTGAGCACGAGGGCGCCGTGATCGCGCAGCGCGCTCGCCGCGATCTCCCGCCGCGGCAGCCGGGCGAGCCGGCGCGCCGTCTCCGCCGCCACCGCATCGAGGAGCGAGGCGGACGGGGTGAGGAGCACCGAGCGCGCCATGGGATCGTGCTCGGCCTGGGCGAGCAGATCGGCGGCGACGAACGCCGCGTCCGCGCCCTCGTCCGCGATCACCACCACCTCGCTCGGCCCGGCCAGCATGTCGATCCCGACGTCGCCGAACACGCGGCTCTTGGCGAGCGCGACGTAGATGTTGCCCGGGCCCACCACCTTGTCCACGCGGCGGATGGTGTCGGTGCCGTAGGCGAGCGCGGCCACCGCCTGCGCCCCGCCCAGCCGATAGGCCTCGGTCACGCCGGCGATGCGAGCCGCCGCGAGCACCGCCGAATTGACGCGCCCGTCCGCCGCGGGCGGCGACACCAGCACGATCTCGCGCACCCCGGCCACGCGCGCCGGCACCGCCGTCATCAACACGGTGGAGGGATACGCGGCGCGGCCGCCCGGCACGTAGATGCCCACCCGCTCGAGCGGACGCACTTCCTGGCCCAGGCGTGAGCCGCTCGCATCCGTCATGCTGAAGCCGCGCGGCATGGCGGCACGGTGGAACGCTTCGATACGCTCGGCCGCGTAGCGGAGGGCGGTGAGCGTCGTCGCTCCCACCTCGCGGCCGGCCGCCTCGTACTCCGCCGGCGTCACCGCGAGCGTGGCCGGCGTCAGCGTCACGCCGTCGAAGCGCCGGGTCAGCTCCACCAGCGCCTCATCGCCGCGGGCGCGCACCGCGGCGAGGATGTCCTCCACCGCCCGATGGATCGTGGGATCCACGGACTCCGGCGCGCGGTCGAGGGCCTGCGCCACGCCCTCGACGCCCAGGCTCTTGGCGTCCAGCCGGCGCAGGATCATGTCGCTCACGGCGCCGGCCCCGGGCCCGCGCCCGGCCGCGCCGGCGCCACCGCGGCGCGCATGGCGTCGATGAGCGCGCTCACCCGCGCGTGCGCGGTCTTGAGCGAGGCGCGGTTGACGATCAGCCGCGCGGTGGAGGACATGATCTCCGCCACCTCGACGAGGCCGTTGGCGCGGAGTGTCTCGCCGGACTGCACGAGGTCCACGATGCGCTCGGCCAGGCCGACCAGCGGCGCCAGCTCGATGGAGCCGTCGAGCCGGATCATCTCCACCTGGATGCCGCGCTCGGAGAAGTACCGCTCGGTCAGCGACGGGTACTTCGTGGCCACGCGCACCCACGACCACTTGGCGGGATCGTCGCGCTCCCACAACGCGCGGGGCTCCGCCACCACGAGGCGGCAGGCCCCGAAGCCCAGATCCACCGGCTCGTACACGTCGGGCTCCTGCTCGGCCAGGATGTCCTTGCCCACGATGCCGAGGTCGGCGGCGCCGTACTCGACATAGGTGGGGATGTCCGCGGGCTTGAGGAAGATGAAGCGGAGGCCGCGGTCTTCGTCGGCCACGAGCAGCCGGCGTGACGCCTCGTCCAGACCGCGGACGCCGAGCCCGGCGAGCAGCGCATGCGCGGGCTCGAGCAGCCGGCCCTTGGGTAGCGCGAAGGTGAGGGATGCGCTCACGCCCCCGCTCCCCCGCCGAGCCGCCCCGCCACGTATCGCTCGACGCCCCGGAGATCCCGCCTCGCCGCGATATCGGTGAAGCCTTCGGCGCCCATGAGCGAGGCGAGGGGGCCCGCCTGCTCTTCACCAATCTCCAGCACGATCCAGCCGCCTCCCCGCAGGACACCCGCCGCGGCCTTGACCAGGCGGCGCAGCGCGCGCAGCCCGTCCGGGCCGCCGTCCAGCGCCGCGCGCGGCTCGAACTCACGCACCTCGCGCGGCAGCGTCGGGAGTACCGCAGTGGGGAGATACGGCAGATTGGCGACGATCAGGTCGAGGCGGGCGGCGGCGTCGCCAAGGGGCTCGAGGAGGTCACCCGCCCGGAGCTCCACGCGGCACCCGAGCCCCAGCGCGCGCACGTTCTCCGCGGCGACGGCCAGCGCGGCGGCCGAGCGGTCGGTGGCGAGCACACGGACATGCGGCCGCGCGTGCGCAAGCGCGCAGGCGATGGCTCCGCTGCCAGTGCCGATGTCCGCTACCATCAGCGGGGGCCTCGAAATGGCCCCCGCCATGCCGTTCCCACCCACCAGGTGTGTGAGCTGTCTCTCTGCCATCAGCGGGGGCCCAGAAATGGCCCCCGCTCTCCCCCATTCCGCGGACATTCGGTCCAGGAGGTCGAGGGCCCAGGCGACGAGGCCTTCGGTTTCCGGGCGCGGGATGAGAGCGTCCGGAGTCACGAGCAGACGGAGTCCGTGGAAGTCCTCGAAGCCCAGCAGATGCTGCAGAGGCTCGTGCCCGGCGCGGCGGGCCACCAGCGCGCGAAACCCCTCCGCCTCCCGCGGCGTGAGGGCGCGCTCCGGCTCGAGATAGGTCGCGAAGCGTTCCCGGCCCAGCACCGCACCGAGCAGCCACTCCGCGTCCGGCCGCGCGGTGGGCAGCCCGGCCGCTTCCAGGCGCGCGACGGCCTCGGCAACGAGGACCCGGGCGGTGAGAGCGGCGGCGGTGACGCTCACGCCGGGGCCTCCGCGAGCCGCTGGCCCTGATCCCAGACCGTGAGGGCGTCGATCAGCTCGTCGAGGTCGCCCTCGATCATCGTGGGGAGCTTGTGGAGCGTCAGTCCAATGCGGTGATCCGACACGCGCGTCTGCGGGAAGTTGTAGGTGCGGATGCGCTCGCTGCGCTCGCCCGTGCCGACCTGGCTCCGGCGATCGGCGGCGATGGCGGCGGCCTGCTCCTCCTGCGCGCGCTCGAGGAGCCGCGCCTTCAGCACCCGCATGGCCTTCGCGCGGTTCTTGATCTGCGACCGCTCGTCCTGACAGGTCACCACCAGCCCGGTGGGAATGTGGGTGATGCGCACCGCGGAGTCGGTGGTGTTGACGCCCTGCCCGCCGGGCCCCGAGGAGCGGTAGACGTCGACCCGGATGTCGCGCTCGTCCACCTTCACATCCACGTCCTCGGCTTCCGGCAGCACCGCCACCGTCACCGTGGAGGTGTGGATGCGGCCGCTCGACTCAGTGGCGGGGACGCGCTGCACCCGGTGCACGCCGCGCTCGAACTTGAGCCGACTCCAGGCGCCCTTGCCCTGGATGAAGAGAATCATCTCCTTGTAGCCCCCCACGCCGGTCACGTGGCTGTCCATCACCTCGACCTTCCACCTCTGACGCTCCGCGTACTTCGTGTACATGCGGGCGAGGTCGGCAGCGAAGAGCGCGGCCTCCTCGCCGCCCGCGCCCGCGCGGATCTCCACGAAGACGTTTCGGTCGTCGTTGGGGTCCCGCGGCAGCAGGAGCGTGCGCAGCTCGTCCTCGAGCGCGGTCTGCCGCGCGCTCAGGGTCTCGACCTCGGCCTGCGCCATGTCGCGCATCTCGCGGTCGTCGTCTTCGGCCAAGATGTGCTTGGCCTCGGAAAGGCGCTGCAGGAGCTCCTTGTACTCCCCGAACTTCTGGACGACCTCGGACAGCTCGGCGGCGGCCTTCGCGGTCTTGGCGTACTCCGCGGTCTGGCCGATGACCTGGGGGTCGGAGAGCCGCCGGGACAGGTCGGCGTACCGCTCCTCCAGCTGGCGAAGCTTGTCAAACATGTGGGCCCCTCAGAAGCGGGCGAACAGACGACGGCCCCGCCGCGCGTGGGGACAGGACGAGAGTCGGGGTGCTGCGGACGAGTGACCCTGGCCGCGGCTCGGGGCGCCGGCTAGCCGCGCTACGCCTCCCCGACCGGCTTTCTCTTGTACTTCCGCTGGAAGCGCTCGACGCGACCCGCCGTGTCCACGAACTTCTGCTTGCCCGTGTAGAACGGATGGCACTTGGAGCACACCTCCACACGGATCCCGGGGACAGTGGAGCGGGTGTGGATGACTTCCCCGCAGTTACAGGTGATGGTGGTGTCGATGTACTCGGGATGAATGCCAGCCTTCACGGCGCACCTCCTGAATGAAGTACAAAGAATACCAGTCGAGTCAAGAAAAGGCAACAAATCAAACACTTGCCACCACACGCCGCAGCTGCTCGGCGAGCCGGAGCCGAAGGCGAGGCGAGCGGATATGGAAGAAGGTGCCGAGCGGAGCGAGGGGAGCGAGCCGGAGCCGAAGGCGAGGCGAGCGGATATGGAAGTGGGTGCCGAGCGGAGCGAGGCTGGCTTGTCCGGCCTGGAGCCTAGGCCAGCTGGTTCATCTGGGACAGGAAGTCCTTGTTCGTCTTCGTCATTTTGAGCTTGTCCAGCAGGAGCTCCATGGCCTCGACGGGATTGAGCTGGCTCAAGGCCTTCCGAAGCAGCCACACTTTCTGAAGCTCGTCCTTCTCCAGGAGGAGTTCTTCCTTACGCGTCCCACTTTGCTCGATGTTGATCGTCGGGAAGATGCGCTTGTCCATCAGGCGCCGGTCCAGGTGCACCTCCATGTTGCCGGTGCCCTTGAACTCCTCGAAGATCACGTCGTCCATCCGGGAGCCCGTGTCCACGAGGGCGGTGGCCATGATGGTGAGCGACCCGCCCTCCTCCACGTTGCGCGCCGCGGCGAAGAACCGGCGCGGGCGCTGGAGCGCGTTGGCATCGAGGCCGCCCGACAGCACCTTGCCGGAGGACGGGATCACGGCGTTGTGGGCGCGGGCGAAGCGGGTGATGGAGTCGAGCAGGATGACCACGTCCCGCTTGTGCTCGACCAGGCGCTTGGCCTTCTCCAGCACCATGTCCGCCACCTGCACGTGCCGCTGCGGGGGCTCGTCGAAGGTGGAGGAGATCACCTCACCCTTCACCGAGCGCTGCATGTCGGTGACCTCTTCCGGGCGCTCGTCGATGAGCAGCACGATCAGGTAGACCTCGGGGTGGTTCTTGGCGATGGCGTTCGCCACGTTCTGCAGCATCATGGTCTTACCGGTGCGGGGCGCCGCGACGATGAGCCCGCGCTGCCCCTTGCCGATGGGGCACAGGAGATCCATGGCGCGCGTGGTGAGGTTCTCGCTGTCGTGCTCGAGCCGGATCCGCTCCATGGGATAGAGCGGCGTGAGATTGTCGAAGAGCGTCTTGTCCTTGGCCTGCTCAGGGCTCTCGAAGTTGATCGCCTCGACCTTGAGCAGCGCGAAGTAGCGCTCGCTGTCCTTGGGCGGCCGCACCTGACCGGAGATGGTGTCGCCGGTGCGCAGGTCGAAGCGCCGGATCTGCGAGGGCGAGACGTAAATGTCGTCGGGTCCGGGGAGGTAGTTGTAGTCGGGCGCGCGGAGGAAGCCGAAGCCGTCGGGAAGCACCTCGAGCACGCCTTCGGCGAAGATGAGCCCGTCCTTCTCGGCCTGGCCCTGCAGGATCTTGAAGATCAGCTCCTGCTTGCGGAGACCGCTGAAGCCCTGGACGCCCAGGTCCTTGGCGACCTGGTTCAGCTCCGTGATGGTCTTGTCCTTGAGCTCGGACAGATTCATCTTCGTGCCTCCAACCCCGGTGGCCGGGGGCGTCGCGGACTCCGCCGCGCTCGCGTCCGGGGGAGGTTCGGGCGAGCCCTCTGGGGGCGTGTTGCGCTTAGGAATGCGCTGCGAAATGGCGCTCTCCGGGGGGTGTCACTGGGTACGGTACGGGGGAACCAACGACTGGGACACCGCCACTGTCCCACAGGGCTCGGAAGACTGTCAACTCTATTTTTGCCGGCGGCCTTCTCGCCGACGCCGCGGCGTCACAGGCGCATGTCGATGATGGCGCGCTGACGGATCTCCGTCATCCACTCCTTGAGCCGCGCGGCGTACTTCTCGCGGAGGAGAATGTCGCGGATCTGATTGCGGGCCTGCCCGAGGCCTTCGCCGCCCAGCCGCTCCTTCGAATCGAGCTTGAAGAGATGGTAGCCGAGCTGCGAGCGGAAGGGCGCGGACGTCTCGCCGGGGGAGAGATCGAGGATGGCCTTCTCGATGTCCACGGCGAGCTCGCCCCGCTTGAGAACGCCGAGGGACCCTCCGTCCTTGCCCGAGCCGTCCTGCGAGTACTCCTTGGCAAGATCGGCGAAGTCGCCGCCCGCGAGGATCTTGTCGTACACCTCGTTGGCGCGCCGCTTGGCGTCCTCCCAGCCGTCTTCGCCCCGGTTGGGATCGGGGATGAAGAGGATATGGCGCGCCTCGAAGGTCAGGCCGGTCTCGAGCTTCTCGCGGTTCTGCTCCAGGTAGCGGTCGATCTCCCCTTCGGTCACCGTGACGCGCATGGTGACGCGGCGCCGGCGCACGCGCTCCACCGCGAGCTGATCGCGCACGCGCTTCTTGATGGCTTCCAGGGTGACGCCTTGCCGCCGAAACGCCTGCTCCAGCTCGACCTCGGTCTTGACGTTCATCCGCTTCATCAGATCGGCTATCTGCTCGTTCATCTCGATTTCATCGACGGTGATCTTCTCGCGGTCCGCCTGCTGGAGCTGCAGGCGGTTGTCGATGATGCGCTGGAGCAGCCCATCCCGAAGCTTGGTGCGGTCCTCACCGCTCCGGGGCGGCTCCTTGTTCTCGAACAGGTAGTACGCCTCCGCCTCGTCCAGCTCGAAGAGCGTGATGGCGTCGTTGTTGACCACGCAGATCACGCGGTCCAGCACGCTGTCGGGATCGACGGGGGCGGCGGTACCCACGGAGATGAGGGGCGCCGTGGGCTGCTTGGGCGGGGGCGCCGGCGCGCCGTTCGGCAGCGTCCCCGAACCCGGCTTGCCGAGCACGGGCACCCACGTGGGAACGGTGGGGAAGCCGAAGACGGAGCACCCGGGAAGGAAGAGGGCAGCGACGAACAGCGACGGGATCAGCCGCGCGCGACCGCTCACGTTCCGAGCTCGGTCAGCAGTGCGGCGAGGGCGGCCCGCACCTCCGGCCATTCCCCACGCGGGATCTGCGCTTCCATGGTGAACTCTCTCAGCATCTTCATCCGGCCTCGACTCCGTCCGATCACCGCGAGCAGCCGCTCCGGCGTGACCTTCGTGGACGGCGCGAACGTGATCAGCGCCCGTCCCCCCTGTGCCTCGACTCGCTCCACCCCCACCGCCCGAGCGGCCAGCCGGAGCTCCACGACGTCCAGCAGCGCCACCACCGGCGGGGGCAAGGCTCCGAACCGGTCGGCCAGCTCGGCCCGCATGTCCCCGATCGCTTGCGCCGACGCGATCTCGGCGAGACGCTTGTAGAGCGTCAGGCGCTGGCTCTCCTCCGGCACGTACGCCTCGGGGAGGAGCGCCTCCACCTCGACCGTGATGGTCGGGTCCACCTCGGCGGGGGGCGCCTCGCCGCGCAATTCTCTCACAGCTTCCTCCAGAAGCTTCGTATAGAGATCGAACCCCACGGCGGCGATATGCCCATGCTGCTGGGCCCCCAAGAGGTTGCCGGCGCCCCGGATCTCCAGGTCCCGCAAGGCCAATTTGAACCCGGCCCCGAGCTCGGTGAGCTCCTCGATGACTCGGAGCCGCCGCTGGGCCGTCTCGTCCAGCCCCCCGTCGGCCGGGACGAGGAGGTAGGCGTAGGCCTGCATCCGCTCCCGCCCCACCCGCCCGCGCAGCTGATAGAGCTGGGCCAGCCCGAAGCGGTCCGCCCGGTTGATGATGATGGTGTTGGAGGCGGGGATGTCGAGACCGGACTCCACGATGGCGGTGGAGACCAGCACGTCGGCCTGGCCGTCCACGAATTTCACCATCACCGACTCTAGCTCCCGCTCCGCCATCTGCCCGTGCGCCATGAGGACCCGGGCTTCCGGCACCAGCCCCTTGATGAAGTTGGTCATGGACACGAGCGACTGGATCCGGTTGTGGACGAAGAACACCTGCCCGCCGCGCTGGAGCTCGCGCTCGATCGCCTCCTTGATGACGCCGCGGCTGAAGCGAGTCACCACGGTCTCAACAGGTAGCCGGTTGAGCGGCGGCGTCTCGATGACGGAGAGGTCGCGCACGCCGGACATCGCCATGTAGAGGGTGCGCGGGATGGGGGTGGCGGTGAGCGTCAGGACGTCCACCGCGTTCCGCATCTGCTTGATGCGCTCCTTGTGCGTGACGCCGAAGCGATGCTCCTCGTCCACCACCAGGAGGCCCAGGCGCTTGAACTCCACGTCCTTGGAGAGCAGGCGATGGGTGCCGATCACCACGTCGACCGCGCCGGACTTGAGTCCCGCCACCACCTGCTTCTGCTCCTTGGCGCTCCGGAAGCGCGAGAGCAGCTCCACCCGGGCGGGGAACGGCACGAAGCGATCGGTGAAGGTGTTCCAGTGCTGCTGGGCGAGCACGGTGGTGGGGACGAGCACGGCCACCTGCCGGCCCTCCGACACCGCCTTGAAGGCGGCGCGCAGCGCCACCTCCGTCTTGCCGTAGCCCACGTCGCCCGCCACCAGGCGGTCCATGGGGCGCTCGCGCTCCATGTCCGTCTTCACCTCGTCGATGGCCTTCTGCTGGTCCGGCGTCTCCTCGAAGCGGAAGGCGGCCTCGAACTCGCGTTGCCAGGGCGTGTCCGGCGCGAAGGCGGCGCGGGAGGCCAGGGAGCGCGCGGCGTAGAGCTTCAGCAGTTCCTCCGCCATCTCCCGGAGCGCCGCGCGCACCGACTCCTTGACCCGGCTCCACGCCGCCCCGCCGAGCCGGTCGAGCTTGGCCGCGCCCTCGGGCGCGCCGAGATACTTCGAGATGAGGTCCAGCCGCTCCACGGGCAGGAACAGGCGACCGCCTTCGCCGTACTCCAGGAGCAGGAAGTCCCCGTCGCGCCCGTCGGTCTTGAGGGTGCGGATGCCGTGATAGCGGCCCACCCCGTGCGACTCGTGCACCACGAGATCGTTGGGCGTCAGGTCCGAGTAGGACGCGATGGCGGCGCCGCGCTGGAACTTCGGGCGCTGGAGCCGCCGGCGCCGCGCCCCGAAGATCTCCTCCTCGGTGAGGACGACCAGCCCGAGCGCGGGAATCTGGAAGCCCGCGGCGGCGTCGCCGACCAGCACGCCCAGCCCCTCGCTGCTCCAGAGCGTGGCGTCGGGCCAGGGCTCGAGCCCGTGCTCGGAGGCGATCTTGCGGAGCCGCCCCGCCTGGCTCTCGTCGTTGACGATGAGCCGGACCGCGAATCCCTCGACCCGCCACTTCTCGATCTCGCTCGCGAGAAGCTTGAACTGGCCGCGGTAGCCGCCGATTGAACGTGTTCCGAGCGCAATGCTGCTTCGGTTCGGACTACCGGCGGCGTCGAGGAGGGAAAGGTCGAGGCGCTGGACGTCGGCGAGGAGGTCGGCGAGCGGCACCGCGGACGGCGCGTCGTCGGGCGGCGCGTCCAGCACCGCGGGATCGAGCAGCACCGCCAGCGAGTCGCCCGGCAGATAGGCGGCAATGGTGCGACGGTCCTCGTCCCCCGGCGCCGCCAGCGGGAGGACGTCCAGATCGAGGAGATCCTCCACGGACCGCTGCGTCGTCGGATCGAAGAGGCGGAGCGACTCGATCTCGTCCCCGAAGAGCTCGGCGCGCACCGGCCGCTCGCGCGACGGCGAGAAGATGTCGATGATGCCGCCGCGGAGGCTCCACTGCCCCACTTCCACCACGGCTTCGACGCGCTCGTAGCCGGCCGCCTCGAGCCCCCCCACCAGCGACTCGCGATCGACGGTTCCCCCGAGCTCCAGACGCAGGAGTCGCGCGCGATAGTCGGCGGGCTTGAGCAGCGGCGCGGTGAGCGCGGCGGGGGTGGCGACCACCACCACCGGCTCCGCGCGCAGCAGGCGATAGCCCACCAGGGCCCGCATGGCGTCCTGCTCGCCGTGCCGGTTGCCGCGCCAGCCCGCCCCCTGCGGGGGCGGGAACTCGAGCACGCGGCGCGCCCCGTCGCCGGGCCGACCGAGCGAATCCAGGAAGAACGCGACGTCCTGCGCGGTCTGATGCGCCTCCGCGAGGCCGGAGGCTACAACGAGAATGGGACGTTCTTCGGCGAGGCCCGCGACCACGAGTCCCCGCGAGGAGCCCCAGAGCCCACGCGCCGAGAGGCGCAGCTCTCCCCGGGCGAGGGCGTCGGCGAGGTCCTTGAACGCCCCCCAGCGACTGAGCACAGAGGGTGGAGCGGTCATGCTCTACTGCGACCGTGACAGGGTACATCAGGTCCGGCTTGCCGCCAATCCAGCCGTCCCCCTATGATCGCGTGGGAGCGGTGGTGCTCTACATTCTCGACCTCATCGGTGTCGGCGTGTTCGCCCTCAGCGGCGCGCTGGCGGCCGGGCGCGCGGGGCTGGACCTCCTCGGCGTGGTGGTGATCGCCTCGGTGACCGCGATCGGGGGCGGGACGCTGCGTGACCTCCTTCTGAACCGCCATCCCATCTTCTGGATCCGCGATCCGCGCTACCTCATCGTCACCACCTTGGCCGGCCTCCTCACCGTCTTCGGGATGCGGATGTTTCCCCCGCCCGGCAACACCCTCCTCATCGCCGACGCCCTAGGGCTCGCGCTGTTTGCGATGATGGGAGCGGAGGTGGCCGAGGCGGCGACACGCTCTCCTATCATCGTGGTCCTGATGGGCACGATGAGCGGCGTCGCCGGCGGCGTCCTCCGGGACGTGCTGACGGCGCGGGTGCCGCTCTTACTGCGGGGCGACATCTACGCCACCGCGGCCATCGCCGGCATCGCGCTCTACCTGACGCTGGCGCGCCTGGGGCTGCCTCGGCGAACCGCCTTCGGCGCGGGACTCGTCACCGTGGTGGGGCTTCGAATCGGCGCCATCGAGTGGGGATGGCAGCTCCCCGTGTTCCACCTGGCTCAGTAGGCAAAGGAGCACCGGCATGGCCGAGCACAAGGCGAGCATCAAGTGGGCGCGCACGGGCGATCCCGCGGACTATCCCAGCGGCAAGTACTCGCGCGCCCACACGTGGACCTTCGACGGCGGCGCCACCGTTGCCGCCTCGGCCGCGCCGTCCGTCGTGCCCGCGCCCTGGTCGAACCCGGCCGGGGTGGACCCCGAGGAGGCGTTCGTGGCGGCGATCGCGAGCTGCCACATGCTCACCTTCCTCTACGTGGCGCAGAAGGCCGGCTTCCTGGTGGAGCGCTACGAGGATGACGCGGTGGGGCGATTGACCAAGCGCGAGCGCGGCGCCACGCCCTGGATCAGCCAGGTGACGCTACACCCGAAGATCGCCTATGCCGGCGCCAAGACGCCGACGCCCACCGAGGAAGAGGACTTACACCACCAGGCGCACGAGCACTGCTTCATCGCCCAGTCCGTGAAGACCGAGATCCGGGTGGAGCGCTCAGCGTGAGGCGGTAGCGGGGGCGCCCGCCGGCACCTCCGGGCGGCCCATCGCGCCCGGGAGCAGCGAGACGAAGAGCGTGGTCAGCCCGGCCAGGCACGCCATCACCAGGAGCAGCGTGGTGAAGCCGGCGCCCTTCACCACCGGACCCAGGGTGTAGACGGCCAGCGAGCTCACCCCGAAGGACACCGCCAGCCGCATCCCCGACACGCGCGAGCGCATGCGATCGTCCACGTACTGGACGATCATCGCGTCCACGAAGGGGATGGCGCCGAACACGAAGACCATGAAGCCGAGCGCGGCGGCGTAGAGGGCCCAGCCCTGAGCCTGTGCGGCCAGGAGGAAGAGCGGCACCTGGGCGGCCACGATGGGGAGATACACCCGCTTGAGCGGATAGCGGTCGATGAGCTTGCCCACCACGAGCTGGGCGAACGACGCCACCGTATAGACCACGGCGAGGAGCACGCCGATGGCGGCGGGGTCATCGATGAGGCCCTTGAGCCGCTCGGCCATGAGCTGGCCGTTGCCATTGGTGGTGAAGTTGAAGATGAGACTCGACGAGATGGCGGCCAGCGTCATGACGAAGAACACCCGCACCATGACGTCGCGGGGCAGGTCCACCGACTTTTTCGGCCGCTTGGCGGGCGCCGTCTCCTCGCGCGGCACCAGCGCGGCGAAGAGCACGCCGCAGATGAGGGCGAGGAGGCCGGGCACGGCGAAGGCGGCGCGCCAGCCGAGGAGCTTCACGAGGAAGCCGGTGAGGATGGCCGCCCCCGCGATGCCGAGATTTCCCGCGAGGCCGTTCACGCCGATGGTGAACCCCGGGTTCTTCGCCCCTTGCACCAGCATGGGGATGCCCACCGGGTGATAGATCGAGGCGAACGCGCCCATGAGCGTCAGCGCGGCGGCGAGCGACCAGGGCCCCTGCGCGAGCGCCACGAGACAGGCGGCGCCGCCGAGCCCGAGGAAGAAGATCACCATCATCACGCGCCGTCCCCAGAGATCACCGAGGCGCCCCGACGGAAGCGACCCGAGCCCGAAGAGAACGAAGGCGCCCGCCGTGTACGGCATCAAGTCCTGCCAGAGCAGGCCCCATTCCCGCGCGATCGCGGCGACGGCGGTGGCGAAGATCAGCAGGAACAGGTGGTCGAGGGCATGCCCGAAGTTCAGCAGCAAGCTCGTCGGGCTCAGTCTGGACATGGCCCTCATCCTAGCCCTTGTCGGGTCTGCCTGACTTGCTATAGTCTGCCAACTATCATCGCGAATCGGACATGAGGACCATCCCGAGCCCTGCCGGCGCCCGCTCGACCGACCCCCGGGACTATCAACAGGTCCCGCGGCCAGTGGCGGCCATGGCCAAGGACTTCCCCGATGGCTTCCACATCACCCCCCACTCGCACGAGCGCGCCCAGCTGATCTTCGCCGCCGAGGGCGCCATGCTGGTGAGCACCGCCGAGGGCACCTGGGCGGTGCCGCCTCAGCGCGCCGTCTGGATGCCGGGCGGGGTGACGCACGAGATCCGCATGGCGGGCGCGGTGGCCATGCGCACGCTGTACGTACGTGGCGACGCCGCGCCGCATCTCCCCGCTCGAGTGCGCGTGCTCGCGGTGTCCGCGCTCCTGCGGGAGCTGATCCTGCGCGCGTGCGAGCTGCCCATGCGCTACGACGAGGCCGGGCCCGCGGGCCGGTTGATGACCCTGATCCTCGACGAGATCGCGGCCTTGCCGACGCTCGCCCTCGATCTGCCCATGCCGCGCGACCCGCGCCTGGCGCGGATCTGCCGGGCCCTCCGCGCCGAGCCCGGCGACACGCGCACGCTCGGCGAGTGGGCGCGCGAGGCGGGCGCGTCCCCCCGCACGCTGGCCCGGCTCTTCCTCAAGGAGACCGGCCTCGCCTTCGCGGGCTGGCGCCAGCAGGCGCGGCTCCTCGCCGCGATGGCCCTGCTCGCCGCAGGGCGCCCCATCACGCGCATCGCGCTCGATCTCGGCTACGACTCACCCTCGGCCTTCACCGCGATGTTCAAGCGCGCGCTGGGCGCGCCGCCCAGCCTTTACGTCCGCGGATAGGGCGAGGCCGGGCTAGCGATTGCCCTGGGCGAGGTAGAAGGAGAGCGACTCCAGCTCGATGGCGAGGTCGACGTTCTTGAGCCGGACGTCCTTGGCGCCCTTGATGCGGCCGGGCGCGAAGTTCAGGATGGCCTTGATCCCCGCCGCCACCAGCTTCTCCGTCACCGACTGCGCGGACTCCGCGGGCACCGCCACGATCGCGATCTGGAGGTTGCGTGCCTTCACCTCCCTGGGGAGGTCGCGCATCGGCATGATGGGAATGCCGCCCTCGGCATGCCCCCACTTCGACTCGTCATCGTCGAAGATGGCGGCGATGCGGAAGCCCTGCTTGGCGAAGCCCTTGTAGGCGAAGAGCGCGGAGCCGAGATTGCCGAGGCCGACCAGGGCGACCGGCCACTCGCGGTCCAGCCCGAGGATCTTCTGGAGCTCCGCCTTGAGTCCGGCCACGTAGTAACCGATGCCGCGCACGCCGAACTCGCCGAAGTAGGCGAGGTCCTTTCGCACCTGGGCGGAATTGAAGTTGAAGCGCTCGGCGAGCTCCTGCGAGGAGACCGTCTTCACGCCGTCCTCCTCGAGCTGCTGGAGGCATCGCGTGTAGACGGAGAGGCGCCGGACGGTCATCTCCGGAATTTTCGGAATCTTGAAGTGCGAGCGCGGCGCTTTGACCACCCCCTCACCCCGCCCTCTCCCCCCGAGGGGGAGAGGACAGGATGGAATCCTCGTACGCTACGACTTCACGAAGAGCAGGATGACCGCGATGACGAACACGAACAGCACGAGCGACTCGATGAAAGCGAGGCCCAGGATCATCGCGGTCTGGATGCGGTTCGTGTTGCCGGGCTGACGCGCCATGGCGTCCACCGCGGAGCCCGCTGCGCGACCCTGGCCGAGACCGCACAGACCGGCGGCCAGCCCGAACCCGAGGCCGGCGGCCAGCGCGGCGGCCGGCTTCACCCAGTCAGTCGCTCCCGCCGCGGCCGCCTGGGCCAGCGCTACTCCCGGAACCGCCAACACCGCCATGAGCGCGAACATCAGTGTACGTCGCACGGACTTCCTCCTTGGTGTGTGGGTCGTCTTGCTAGTGATGCCCCGCGGGGGCGTGGTGCGCCTCGTGCTCGGCTTCCTCGAGGGCGCCCGTGATGTAGATCATGGTGAGCATGCAGAAGATGAAGGCCTGGAGGAACGCGACCAGGATCTTGAGCGGCATGAGGAAGCCGATCACGAACGCGGCCGCGACGATGGTCCCCGGCGCGCCGATCACGAGTCCGCCGAACGAGCCGGTCAGCGCCCAGCCCAGCAGGCCGTCGAAGCCCATCATGAAGAAGAAGATGGCGATGAGGATGTGGCCGCCCGCCATGTTGCCGAAGAGGCGGAGCGAGAGCGAGAGCGGGCGCGCGAGGTGGCTGATCACCTCGATGACGAACATCAGGGGCTTGAGCGGCCCCGGCACCGGCCCCGCGAAGTGCTTGAGGTAGTTGATCAGGCCCTGCTTGCGGACCCCGATGACGTGATAGGTGAAGAACACGATGAGCGCGCACGCCGCGGTGGTGTTGAGATTCGCGGTGGGCGCGGCGAGCCCCGGCACCAGCCCCATGAGGTTCGACAGCAGGATGAAGAGGCCCAGCGTCCCGACCAGGGGCAGATAGCGCCGCCCCCCCGCGCCGATCACCTCGTCGAGGAGCTGGTGGAACTGATCGATCACCATCTCCATGAAGTTCTGCACCCCTGAAGGGACGAGGGCCAGCCGGCGGGTGGCCGCGATCGACACCACCACGAGGACCAGCATGGCGATCCACGTGTACGTGATGTGGTCGGGGATCCCGGGCAGGCGGAGGATCGGCGGATGCTCGATGATGTCCATTCGGGTCGGTCCTCAGTCTCGCGCGGCGCGAAGGCCCTGCGCGACGAGCACGGGGGGCAGGACGAGCAGCCCGGCGGCCACCGCCACCGGATGCGTGAAGCCGCCGGCCACGAGCCCGCCCAGCGCGAGGAAGGCGGCGATCTTGCGCAGGCCCAGCGCAGAGAGCCGGCCCTCGCCGGTCGTCGCGCGGATGGCGTCGCTCGCCAGCCACCGGAAGTTCAGCAAGGTGATGAGCGCCCCGCCCGCCACGCCGAGAGCGGCGCTGGGGCCGCCGATCAGCGCGCCACCGGCGGAGAGGAGAGCGGCCCCGGCGAGGCCCGTCAGCGTCACGCGATTCACCAGCTCAGCGGCCATCATCTCCGGCACTCACTCACCGTCCATGCGGTTCATCATCACCACGACGCGATAGAGGTTCCACGCGGCCGCCGCGATTCCGAACCCCAGCCCGAGCAGCAGCAGCCAGGGCTGCGTGCCCAGCCATCGGTCGGCGAAATACCCCGCCGCCAGACCGACGATGACGCATGCGAAGAGCGTCGTCCCCAGCTGGGCATAGGTCGCGATACCGCGCCATGACGACCGGTCCATCCCGGGAGCCATGTGAACCGAAACACTAGCACAGCCCCCCGGGGCTGACAAGGCCCCGTAAGTTGGCGTCAAGGAAGGACTATCCGAGAAGGTTCCTCGGGACCATCAGTACAAACATCACCCGAAGACGCCGCCCATCCGCGTGCCGGCGACGCGGTTGATGACGATGGTGGCGAGGGCCGCCACCAGGATGAGGATGACCCCGAGGGCGGCCGCCTCGTTGGCGCTGCCCGCGATGTAGAAGGCGAAGATGCCGTTGGTGATCGACTCCCAGCCCCCCAGGGCGAGGAACAGCACGGCGGAGGCCTCCTGCAGCGAGGTCATGAACGAGAAGAGGCTCCCCACGAGCACGCCCTTCCAGATGAGCGGCAGCGTGATGTCCCGGAAGGTGCGGGCGCCGGTCGCCCCCACGCTGGCGGCGGCTTCTTCCATCGAGCGATGCACGAGCAGGAGGGACGAGTAGGCGCCGCGCACCGTATAGGGCAGCCGCCGGACCGCCAGCACCAGCGGCATCACGATCCAGAAGGACGTCAGCCCCCGGTCGAAGCCGGGCACGTCCCAGTGAAAGGCGCGGATGTAGGCGATGCCGATGGCGGTGCCGGGAATGGCGAGGATCAGCGTGTTGAGCGCGTCGAGCGCGCCCCGGCCCGGCACCTCCGAGCGGCCGAGCAGCCACGCGATGGGCACGCCCACCACGATGCAGAGGGCGACCGCGAGCCCGGAGTAGAGAAAGCTGTTGACGATGTACTTCGGCGTCTCCACGATCACGCGCTCGTAGAACTGGAGCGTGTACGCGGTGGGCAGCGGCGTCAGGGACCACCCCTTCCCCACCGAGGCCAGCCCCACGCCGAGGTAGGGGATGAACGAGAGCAGCAGGAGGCCGCCGAGGAACGCGATGGCGAGGCCTTCCCGCGCCCCGCGCAGCCGCCGTCGGCTCACCCGCGAGTAGGCCAGCGAGGAGTAGTCCTTCAGACCGACGTAGTGGCGCGCGGCCAGGAGGAAGATCACCGCGAGCAGCACCATGAGGGCCGAGATGACGATCCCCATCCGGAAGATCCGCTTGTCCACGAATTGCACGATGTTGAGGTAGGCCTGGGGCGCGAGGAGGTCCTGCACGCCCAGCACCAGCGGGGTCGCGAAGTCGGAGAAGGTCCAGATGAAGACGAGGAGGGCGCCTGCGATGTAGCCGGGCGTGGTCAGGGGCAGCGTCACCGTCCAGAACTTCCGCCAGCCTCGCGCGCCCACGCTCTCCGCCGCCTCCTCGAGAGCGGGGTCGATCTTGCCGAGGGCGTCCACCACGTTGAGCGTGATCATCGGGAAGAGGTGCAGCGTCTCCACCAGCACCACGCCGTGCACGCCGTAGAGGAAGTTCACCGGCCGCAAGAGATCGAGCCAGTCCATCAGCAGCACGTTCACCGTCCCCGCGCGGCCGAGGATGAAGGTGAAGCCGAGCACACCCACCAGGGGCGGCGAGATGATGGGGATGATGGTGAGGTAGCTGAAGAGGTCGCGCCCGCGGAAGTCGTAGCGAACGAGGAGGAAGGCGACGGCGATGCCCAGCACGCTGCTCGTCACCACCGTGGCCACGCCCAGCACCAGCGAGTTCACCAGCGACCGGAGATAGAAGCGGTCGGAGAAGAAGTCGTGGAAGTGGGCGAGCGTGAAGGCGCCCGCGTCGGTGGTGACCGCGTCGTAGAAGATGCGCGTGAGCGGGTAGACGAGGAAGAGCCCGAGGAAGACCCAGATGAGCCCGACGCCGGCGACGAGGGGAAGCCGCTTCAGAGGCGCGCTCGCAGGTAGTCGGCGATCTCGAGCGTGGCCGTCATGCCCTGGGGAATCGCCCTGGTCAGGGACACGAAGGCGTGGATCTGGCCCTCGTACTCGTGGTACTGGACCTCCGTCCCGCCCGCGCGAAGCGCCTGGGCGTAGCGGTGGCCCTCGTCACGCAGGGGATCGAAGCCCGCGGTGATGATCAGCGCGGGCGGCAGCCCGCGCAGGTCGCCGCGAATGGGCGAGGCGCGCTCGTCCAGCTTGTCGGCCTCGTTCCGCAAGTATTGCTGCGCGTACCAGAGAATGCGGTCGCGCGGAATGATGTGGCCGTGCTCCAGCTCGCGATGCGACGGCGTCTCCAGCGTGAAGTCGGTGGCGGGATAGATGAGGACCTGGCACGCGGGGCGCGGCAGTCCCTGGGCCCGGGCGAGCTGGCACACCACCGCCGAGAGGTTCCCGCCCGCGGAGTCGCCGCCCACCCCCACCCGCCCCGTGTCCACGCCCACCTCGCGGCCGCGCTCGCGCAGCCAGCGGTAGGCGGCCAGGCAGTCGTCCACGGCGGCGGGGAACTTGTGCTCGGGCGCGAGGCGGTAGTCCACCGCCACCACGATGACGCCCGCGCGCTGGGCCAGCCGGGCGCAGAGCCCGTGATGCGTCTCGAGATCCCCCTGCACCCAGCCGCCACCGTGGAAATAGGCGAGCGCAGGGCGCGCGCCGCCACCGGACGCAGCGTCGTAGACCCGCGCGGGAATGGAGCCGGCCGGCCCCGGGATCTTGATCTCCTCGATGCGGGCGAGCGCGGGTGCCGGCTCGTCCATGAGGGTCACCATGGTGCGGAGCTGCTGGCGCAGCTCCGGCAGCGGCGGGAAGTAGCCGGGGACGCGGATGGACTTCACGAACTCGCCCACGAGCTGGGCTTTGGGATCCATGGTACGGGCGCCCATGCGGATGCGGTGTCCACCGAGAAAGCTCAGCGCCTCGGCCTCGCTCAACAGCGCGTGGGCGAGCTCCAGCTTGGGCAGCGCAGGCTCGTTCGTCATGACTCCTCCGGGAGGGCCAGGGTAACGGTCGGCGGGAACGTCATCGTCACCGCCCGGCCCACGGCCATGGGGTCGTGATGCCACGGGTCGCGGATGTCCGCCTTGAGCACGAGGCCGCTCGCGGCTTCGACGTCGTAACGGAGGGTATTGCCGAGATAGGAGGCGAGCGCCACGCGCCCGCCCACGCGATTGCCGCCGTCGGCGGCGGGGGCGCGGCCGTCGGGAGTGATGGCCACGTTCTCCGGCCGGATCGCCAGCACGCAGCGATCCCCCACCGCGGCATTGAGGATGGCCTGCAGGGGCCCCACTTCCGTTTCGACCACGAGCCGCTCCCCGCGCCGCTCGCGCACCCGGCCGGCAAGGAGATTGTTGGTGCCCACGAAGTCGGCCACGAAGCGGGTGCGCGGCCGCTCGTACAGCTCCTTGGGCACGCCCACCTGCAGCACGTGCCCATCCTTCATCACCGCCACGCGGTCGGAGAGGGACAGGGCTTCCTCCTGATCGTGAGTGACGTAGATCGTGGTAATGCCGAGCTCCCGCTGGAGCTTCCTGATCTCCGCGCGCACCTGCACGCGGATCTTGGCATCGAGGTTCGACAGGGGCTCGTCGAGGAGGAGGATGTCCGGGTTCAGCACGAGGGCGCGGGCCAGCGCCACCCGCTGCTGCTGGCCGCCGGAGAGCTGGCCCGGGTACCGTGCCTCGAGGCCCACGAGATTCACCTTGAGGAGCCCTTCCCTCACCCGCCGCGCGATCTCCGCCTCGCCGAGCTTTCGCAGGCGCAGGCCGTAGGACACGTTCCCCGCCACCGTCATGTGGGGCCAGAGCGCGTAGTTCTGGAACACCATGCCGATGTTCCGTTCGTACGGGGCGAGCCCGCTGACCTTCTTGTCGCCGAAGTGAATCTCCCCCGCGTCGGGCTGATAGAAGCCGGCGAGGAGCCGCAACAGCGTGGTCTTGCCGCAGCCCGACGGCCCGAGCAGCGTGAAGAGCTCGCCGTCGGCGACGTCCAGCTCGGCGCGGTCCACCGCGGTGACCGCGCCGAACCGCTTGACGACGCCCCGGATGGCGATCTTCATGTCGGCCGGCGGCCCGCGCCCGCGGGCGGCCCTACTTCTTCAGCTGATCCCATTGCGCCTCGATATCGGAGCGGAACTTGGTCTTGAGCGCCTCCGACCGCTTGGCCGCCACCGTCTCGTCGTAGACGTTCGAGACCTCACTGTCGAAGTACGAGCGCACGCCGCCGGTGAACTGCACGGCCAGCTCCGCGGTGGAGCCGGGCGGACCCTGCACCTTGTACTTCGGGGTCAGCGGGAAGAGCCCGCGCTCCATGAACACCCGCTGACCGCGCTCGCTGAGGAGGAACTCGATGAAGGCGCGCGCGGCCTTGGGGTTTCGCGCCCCCGCGAGGATGGCCATGGGCTCGGGGGTGACGAAGGCGTTCTTGGGCGCCACGAACTTGAGGTCGAAGCCGGCGAGCTTCTCCTCGAAGGCCATGTAGGACGGCACCGCGAAGCCCGCCGCGAACTCGCCCTTGGCCACCACGGTGGGCACGTCCCGGCTGCGCGCGGTGAAGTGGCCGGTGTTGGCGGCGAGCTTCCGGAGCCACTCCCAGCCCTTGTCCTCGCCCAGCATCGAGAGGATCACCTCGTAAGTCGCATTGGACGACGAGGAGCGCGTCGGCGCGCACTGCGCGACCTCGCCCTTGAGCTTGGGATGCAGCAGATCCTCCCACTCCTTGGGCTCGGGCACGCCCAGCCGCTGCAGGCGCCGCGGATGGTAGACGAGCCCGTACGGCTCCAGCGCGGTGCCCACCCAGTAGCCGTCCTTGTCCTTCAGCGGAATGGGCTTGGGCTTGCCGATAGTGGCGGGGATCTGATCCCAGGCCTCCTTCGAGATCTCGGCCTTCTGGAGCAGCTTCTGCTCGGCCAGCTTCTCGAACAGCGCGGACTCGCCGCCCCAGAAGATGTCCACCTCGGGCTTGCCCTTCCACTCGGTGATGCGCCCATAGGCCACCGGGGTGCCCGCGGGGATGGCGCTCACCTTGACGGTGACGCCCCATTTCTCCTTGGCGAAATCGGCGAAGGCCTTGAGGGCGGCGTCGTGGATGAACTTGGACACCGGCGTGATGAGGTTCAGGTCGCCCTCGATGGGCGCCTGCGCGGCGGCGGGGCCGGCCAGGGTCAGAGCGACGAGCACGGCGAGGACGGATCCGAGGATGCGCGTCATGCAAGGCCTCCTTGAAGAGTCGGGTCTCATGCGTCGGGTTCCACCCAGCCACGGGCGCGCTCGACGGCGCGCCGCCAGCCGCGATAGGCGGCGTCGCGCGCGGCGGCCGAGACGGACGGTGTGAAGCGGCGGTCGAGGCGCCAGCGCGCGGCCAGCTCGCCGGGCCTCCAGAGGCCGGCGCCCACGCCGGCGAGATAGGCGGCGCCCAGCCCGGTGGTCTCCGTCACCGCGGGCCGCTGCACCTCCACGCCGAGCATGTCGGCCTGGAACTGGCAGAGGAAATCGTTGGCCGCGGCGCCCCCGTCGACGCGGAGCGCGTGGACGCCCGCGCCCGCGTCCGCGGCCATGGCGTCGAGGACGTCGCGGCTCTGGTAGGCGATGGCCTCGAGGGCCGCGCGCGCGAGGTGCGCGCGGCCGGTGCCGCGGGTGAGCCCCACCAGGGCGCCGCGCGCGTAGGGATCCCAGTAGGGGGCGCCCAGCCCCACGAAGGCCGGCACCAGATAGACACCACCGGTGTCCGCCACCGAGGTCGCGAGAGCCTGCGTCTCCGCCGCCTGGGCGATGATGCCGAGCCCGTCGCGCAGCCACTGGACGGCGGCGCCGGCGATGAACACGCTGCCCTCGAGGGCGTAGGTGACCGCGTCGCCCAGCTGCCACGCCACCGTGGTGACGAGGCCCCGGGTCGAGGCGACCGGCCGGGCGCCGGTGTTCATGAGGACGAAGCAGCCGGTGCCGTACGTGTTCTTCGCCGAGCCGGGCTCGAGGCAATTCTGGCCGAAGAGCGCCGCCTGCTGATCACCCGCGATGCCGGTGATGGGAATGCCCGCCGGCAGCACGTCGCCGGGGGCGGTCTCCCCGAAGACGCCCGCCGTCGGCCGCACCTCCGGCAGGAGCAGGGCGGGCACGCCGAGCGCGGCGAGCAGCTCGCCGTCCCAGGCGAGCTTCTCGATGTCGAAGCAGAGGGTGCGGGCGGCATTGGACGGCTCGGTGGCGTGGACCCGGCCGCCGGTGAGCCGCCAGAGCATCCACGTGTCCACGGTGCCGAAGGCGAGCTCACCACGCTCCGCCCGCGCCCGCGCTCCCGGCACGTGGTCGAGCAGCCACCGGATCTTGGTGCCGGAGAAGTAGGCGTCGAGGACCAGGCCGGTCTTGCGCCGGAACAGCGGCTCCAGGCCCTCACCCCTCATCCGGTCGCACAGCCCGGCGGTGCGGCGGCACTGCCAGACGATGGCGTGATGGATGGGCCGCCCGGAGGCGCGCTCCCACATCACCGCGGTCTCCCGTTGATTGGTGATGCCGATCGCCGCCACGTCGGTGGCGGCCACGCCGGCCGCGCGTAGCGCCTGCCCCGCCGACTGCTCCACCGTGGCCCAGATCGCGTCGGGGTCGTGCTCCACCCAGCCCGGCCGCGGAAAATGCTGGGGCAGCTCGGCGTAGCCGCGGGCCCGCACCGCGCCGTCGACGTCCACCACGAGCGCGGTCGAGCCGGTGGTGCCCTGATCGAGCGCGAGGACGAAGCGGCCCGCCGGGCTCACCGCGGGCTCACCGCCCCAGCACGCGCTTGGCGATGTCGGGCCGATCGCTGATGACGATGTCCACTCCGAGCGCCACGACACGACGGATGGCCGGCTCGTCGTTCACCGTCCACGCGCTCATGCCGAGCCCGGCCTCCCGCACGAGCTCCACGGTTTGCGCGTCGACGAGATCCTGGTGCAGCCCCATGACGTGCACGCCGGCCGCCTTGGCGGTCCGGAGCTCCGCCCGGAACGTCGAGCCGAGGTCACCGATGGTGCGCTTCGAGTAGAGCGCGCACACGCGGACGTCGGGCCGGATGGCGCGGATGCGCTTCCACGTGTCGCGCTCGAACGACATGAGCAGCGTCGCCCCGGCGGCCCGGTGGCGGTCGAGGACCTCCAGCACCTTCTCCTCGATGCCGGGATAGCGCTTGGCCCGATCGTCCACCTTGATCTCGAGCAGCATGCGGCGGCCGGTGCGGACGGCGAGAGCCACCACCTCGTCGAGCGAGGGCAGGCGCTCCTCGGTGATGGCGCCGGCGCGGTCGCGGAGCTGGAGCGCGCGAAGCTCCTGGAGGGTGCGCTCGCGCACCGGCCCGCGGCCGTTGGTGGTCCGGTCGAGGGTGGGATCGTGGATCACGACCCCCTCGCCATCCTTCGAGAGATGCACGTCGAACTCGAGGAAGTCCGCCCCCAGCTGCTCGGCGGCGCTCTTGAAGGCGAGGAGGCTATTCTCGGGCCAGAGGAGCGCGCCGCCGCGGTGGGCGGCGAACAGCGTGGGCCGGCCGCCGGTCTGGGCGGGCGCGGAGCCGGCGAGAGCGGCCAGGCAGCCGAGGGTGATGCCCAGCAGCACGAGGCGCGTCACTTCTCGGACTCCACCAGCCCCTTCACGAACCAGCGCTGCATGAGGACGACCACCGCCACCGGCGGCAGCATGGCGAGCACCGAGGTCGCCATGATGAGGTTCCAGTCGGTCTGGGCGTCGCCGGTGCCGATCATCTTGGTGATGCCGATCACGATGGTGTCCATGCTGCGGCTGGTGGTGATGAGGAGCGGCCAGAGGTACTCGTTCCAGCCGTAGATGAAGAGGATCACGAAGAGGGCGGCCATGTTGGTGCGCGACAGCGGCAGCAGGATGGCCGTGAAGAACCGCCACGGGCCCGCCCCGTCGATCTTCGCCGCCTCCACCAGGTTGTCGGGAATGGTGAGGAAGACCTGGCGGAACAGCAGCGTGGCGGTGGCGGAGGCGATGAGGGGGATGGTGAGGCCGGGGAACGTGTTGATGAGGCCGAGGTCGGAGACCACCTTGAAGGTGGGGATGATGCGGACCTCCACCGGCAGCATGAGCGTCACGAAGATCATCCAGAAGAAGAACATCCGCGCGGGGAAGCGGAAGAACACCACCGCGTAGGCGGAGATCAACGACACCGCGATCTTCCCGATGGCGATCACCAGCGCCATGATCATGCTGTTCAGCAGCATGCGCGAGACCGGCGGGGCCTTCACCCGCAGCCCGCTCCCCTCCGTCCACGCCTGGACGTAGTTCTCCAGCGCGAGATGGCCGGGATAGAGCGGCATGCCGCCCCGCCCGATGGTGCCGGCGTCGTGAGTGGAGCCCACCAGCGCCATGTAGATGGGAAAGGCGAAGATGGCCACCCCGAGGGCGAGGACCACGTGCGGCAGCCAGGCGGTGCGCGCGCCGGACTCGATCATCCGTAGTGCACCCGGCGCTCGATGAACCGGAATTGAATGCCGGTGAGGGCCATGACCACCACGAGCAGGATGACGGACTGCGCCGAGGAGCCGCCGAGGTCGAGGTTGATGACGCCGTCGACCCAGAGCTTGTAGATCAGCGTCTCGGTGGACTTGCCCGGTCCACCTGCGGTCAACGCATGGATCACGCCGAAGGTGCCGAAGAAGGCGTAGACCAGGTTGACCACCAAGAGGAAGAACGTGGTCGGTGACAGGAGCGGAAAGACGATGCTCCAGAACCGCCGGCCCGGGCCGGCGCCGTCGATGGCGGCGGCCTCGATCACCGGCTTCTGGATCGCCTGGAGCCCGGCCAGGAAGAAGAGGAAGTTGTAGCTCACCTGCTTCCAGGACGCGGCGAGGATCACCAGGCCCATCGCCTGCACGCCGTTGAGCTTGTAGTCCCAGGCCAGGCCGAGGTCACGCAGCCCCCGCCCCACGATGCCGATGGCGGGATGGAACACGAAGAGCCAGAGCACCGCGGCCACCGCGGGGGCCACCGCGTACGGCCACATGAGGAGGGTCTTGTACGCGGCCGCCCCGCGGATCTGGCGGTCGGCCATCACCGCGAGGGCGAGCGCGCTCGCCATCGCCAGCACCGTCACCGCAGCGCTGAATATCACCGTCCGTCCCGCCGCCGCGAGATAGAGCGGGTCGGCGAGCACGATCCGGTAGTTCTCGAGCCCCACGAAGGTCTGCCGGAGGCCGAACGCGTCCTGCAGCATGAACGACTGGTACACCGCCTGTCCGGCGGGCCAGAAGAAGAAGACGAGAGTGATCGCGACCTGGGGGAGCAGCAGGAGGTACGGCAGGATCTTGCCGTCGAAGATCACGCGCCGCTGCACGGCGTCTCCATGCGCGCGGCGCGTGTCTCGAGGGCCATCGCGTCCCGGCGCCGGCTCCCCCTACGACCGGTTCGCCCGCTCGAAGTTCCGCAGCACCACGTTGCCGCGCTGCACCGCATTGTCGAGGGCCTGCTGGGCGGTCTGCTGTCCCTGGAACGCCTTTTCCAGCTCCTCCTGGATGATGTTCCGGATCTCCGGCATGTTGCCGAGGCGGAGCCCCCGCGAGTTCTCGCTCGGCTGGGTCCGGGTGAGCTGGAGATACGGGATGTCGGTGCCCGGGTTCTGCTGGTAGAAGCCGGAGGCCTTCACCTTCTCGTAGCCGGCCACCGTCACGGGCAGGAAGCCGGTGTCGGTGTGCCACTTCGCCACCACGTCGGGCTGGCTGATGAAGCGGAAGAACTCCGCCACGCCCTTGTACTCCTCCGGCTTGCGGGTGGGCGAGGTCATCACCCAGAACGCGGCGCCGCCGATGATGGAGTTCTTGGGGGCGTTCGGCGTGCCGGGCCAGTACGGGAGCATCGCCGGGCCCCACTCGAACTTCGCCTCCCGCATGATGCGGGCGCGGAGGCCAGAGGAGGCGTGGATCATGGCGCACTCGCCGGACGGGAAGAGGGCGTCGCCGGCGGCATCGCGGCCGCCGTACTTGAACGTCCCCTCCTTCTGCATGTCGAGGAGGTTCTGCACGTGCTTGACGTGCAGCGGGCTGTTGATCTTCAGCTCCGCGTCGAGGCCGGCCATGCCATTCGCCTTCGTCGCCAGCGGCACGTCGTGGATGGCGCTGAACTGCTCGAACTGCGCCCACGTCGGCCAGGCGGTGGTGAAGGCGCACGGCGCCGCATTGGCGGCCTTGATCTTCTTCGCGGCGGCGACGAGGTCGGGCCAGGTCTGGGGTGGCTTCGCGGGGTCGAGGCCCGCCTTCTTGAAGGCGTCCTTGTTGTAGAACATGATCGTCGTCGAGCTGTTGAAGGGCATCGCCACCATGCGGCCGTCGGGGAGGCTGTAGTAGCCCTTCACCGCGGGCACGTAGGCGTTGGGATCGAACGGCACCCCGGTCTCCTTCATCAGCTCGTGCACCGGCTTCACCGCGCCGCGCGCGGCCATCATGGTCGCGGTGCCCACCTCGAACATCTGCACGATGTGGGGCGCGTTGCCGGCGCGGAACGCCGCGATGGCGCCCACCATGGTCTCGGGGTACGAGCCCTTGAAGCTCGGGTTCACCTGGTACTGGGCCTGCGACGCGTTGAAGTCGGCCACGATCTTCTCGATGAGGCCGCCCAGGGGCTGCCCGAGCCCGTACCAGAACTCGATCTGGGTACGGGACTGCGCGCGGGTGGGCGACACCGCGGCGGCCAGGGCCACGACGAGCGCCAGGACGGTGAGCATCATGAGTCGTCGACGAGTCATCCCGGGTTCCCCCTTGCTGGGAGCGTCTGTGTGAGCGCCGGTGATCGCACGGACCGGGCCGGCTCCGGCGCGTATTCTAATTCACGCCTCCGACGGTCGCAATCGCGGCAGTTGATTGGTGAGCCGCAGCCGAAGGCGAGGCGAACGGATCCATGATGAGTCCCGAGCGGAGCGAGGGGCAGCCGCATGGCGAGGCGAACGGAGCCCTGATGCCCTCCCGAGCGGAGCGAGGGGCAGCCGCAGGCGAGGCGAACGGAGCCCTGATGCCGTCCCGAGCGGAGCGAGGGCGGGTCTAGGCCGATCTGAAGCGATGGGAGCGGTCCACGTACTTCTGGTAGGCCTCGAGCTCGGCGGTGAGCCGGCGGGACGACCAGCCCGCGGCATCGGCCATCCGCCGGCCGATGGATTCCGCGCAGTCGAACCCCTGGCAGAGGCTCTGGCCGATGGCGGTGCGGCGGATCAGCACGTCCTGGAGTGACACCGCCATCTCCTCCCGCACCGCCTGATGGAGCTGAGCCACGATCTCGGGATTGGACGGGCAGAGCCGCTCGGCGCCGTCGGGAAACTTCTTCGCGAGCTCGAGCACGCGCGTGTAGCCCCGCCCGTAGGTGTCCACGAGAGCCTGCAGGGTGTCCCGCGAGAGCCCGGTGGCCGCCATCTCCGCGGACACGTCCAGCCAGGCGCGCGCCTCCCGCTTCGCCACGTCCTCGTCAAGGCCGTCGAGGGTGAGTCGGGCGGACACGGAGGGCTCCCGCCGGTGGAGGCGGGCCATGACCAGGTCCCCCACCTCCTCGGCGAGGCTCCGGAAGCACGTGAGCTTGGTGCCGGTGATCGACATCAGCCGGCCCTCCGGGCCCTCCAGCACCACGCGATGGTCGCGCGACACCTTGGGCGCCGCGCCCGCCTCGAAGGCGAGCGGCCGCACGCCGGCGTAGGTGTAGGCCACGTGCTCGAAGGAGACGCGCGGATCGGGGAGGACGCGCCGCACCGCGCCCAGGAGGTATTCCACCTCGCCGCGGGTCGCCCACAGGCGGTCGGGGTCGCCGTCGAAGTCGGTGTCGGTGGTGCCCACCAGCGAGAAGTCGCGCCACGGGATCACGAAGATCATCCGCTCGTCGGAGTCGGAGGAGAGGTAGACCGCCCGCTCGGTCACCCGGGGCAGCAGGCAGTGGATGCCTTTGGTGGTGCGCACGACGCGGGGCGTGGCGCTGGTGAGCCCGGCGAGCTCGCGCACGCGGTCCACCCAGGGTCCGGCGGCGTTGATCACCACCGAGGCGCGCACCGCGAACACCTGATCGGTGAGCAGATCACGTACGCGCACCCCGTCCAGGCCGCGCGCCCCCTTCACGAATTCCTCCACCTGGCAGTAGTTGTGGACGCGCGCGCCGTGGCGCGCCGCCGACAGCGCGTTTTCCAGGCACATGCGCTCCGGGTACAGGAGGAGATCGTCGAAGTAATAGCCGGCGCCCTTGAGGTCCTCCGGCCGAATGCTGGGCTCGAGGGCGAGCGTGTCCACGGGGCGGAGCACGCGGTAACGCTCGGTGGCCTTGCCGGGAGTGAGGAGATCGTAGAGCCACATCCCCAGCCGCACGAGGATGAGCCCCCGCCGGCTTCCCTTGTAGACGGGCACGAGGAAGGGCAGCGGCCGGACGAGATGAGGCGCCACACGCTCGAGGGTGGAGCGCTCACGCAGCGACTCCCGCACGAGCTTGAAGTCTCCCAGCTCGAGATAGCGGAGGCCGCCGTGGATGAGCTTGGAGGACTTCGACGAGGTGCCGGAGGCGAAGTCGCCCTTCTCGAAGAGGGCCACCGACACGCCCCGCAGCGCGAGGTCACGAGCGACGCCGGCTCCTGCCATCCCGCCGCCGATGACGACGACGTCGAACGGCGCTTGGTCGATTCCCGCGAGCCGGCTTTGAATCACGTTGTTCTCAGGAAGTCAGCAGATCTTCCACGGATCGTACCACGTGGTCGGGAGCGAGCGGGGCGATTCGCGGGTCGTCGGCCCGCGTGACGCCGCTGAGGACCAGGATGGTGGCGAGCCCGCTCCGCTTTCCCATCGCCACGTCCGTCTCGATGCGGTCCCCCACGATCACCGTCTCCGCCGCCGGCACCCCCAGGGCGGCGAGGGCGACCTCGAGGATGATGGGTGAGGGCTTGCCCACGATCGCCTCGACGCGGCGGTCCGTCACCGCCTCCACCGCCGCGATCATGCCCGCGCAGTCGGGGATCTCGCCGCCCTCCACCGGGCAGGTGCGGTCGGGATTGGTCGCGATCAGCCGCGCGCCGCCCTTCACCGCCTGAAGCGCGGTGTCCAGCTTGGCGTACGTAAAGGTGCGGTCGAAGGCGATCACCACCCAGCGCACGCGCGCGTCGTCCCGCACCTCGAAGCCGTGGGCGCGCATCTCCTCCCGCATGGGCGCCTCGCCGATGACGAAGACGGGCGCGCCCGGGTCCAGCCCCCGGAGATGGCGAGCCAGGACCAGGGAGGAGTTGATGACGTCGTCCGCCTCGGCGGGCACGCCGAGGCGGGTCAGCTTGCGGGCGTAGTCGGCGCGGGTCTCCAGCGGCTTGTTCGAGAGAAAGGCGACCCGGCGTCCTTCCTGTCGAAGCGCCGCCACCACCTCGGCCGCGCCGGGCAGGAGCCGCTCCCCGAGATAGATGGTGCCGTCGAGGTCGAAGAGCCAGCCACGATACGGGAGCCGGACCACCCGCGCAGTCCCCGCTACCGGAGGAGCGGGGCGAGCGCCGTCTGCGCGAGGTCGAGGTAGGGAGCGGGCATTACGCCCAGCCACACCACGCCGCAGAGCGCGATGAACAGGGCAAGCACGCCGGCCATCGACGGGACCACCTCGGTGGGCGCGCCCTCGGGCTCGCGCATGTACATGTACACGATGAGGCGAAGGTAGTAATAGGCGGCGACGGCTGAGTTGAGCACACCGATGACGGCCAGCCAGATCCAGCCCTCGCGCACCGCCGCCCCGAAGAGATAGAACTTGCCCACGAAGCCGGCGGTGGGCGGGATGCCCACGAGGGAGAGCAGGAAGATGCTGAAGACCAGCGCCATCACCGGATGGCGGCCGGCGAGGCCGGCGAGGTCGTCCACCTCCACCGCTTCACGACCCTGGCGCTCGAGGAGGAGGAGCACGCCGAAGGCGCCCGCGGTGGTGAACGTGTACACGAGCAGATAGAAGAGGACGCTCGCATTGCCGAGGGAGCCGCTCGCCACCACCCCCACCAGCATGTAGCCGACGTGGGCGATGGACGAGTAGGCGAGCATTCGCTTGACGTTCCGCTGGGCGATGGCCACCACGTTGCCCACCGTCATGCTGAGCACCGCGAGACCCCACAGGAGCAGCGCCCAGTCGCCCTGCGCGGGCCGCAGCGCGCTCAGTAGCACGCGGAGGAGAGCGGCGAAGGCGGCGGCCTTGGAGCCGGTGGCGATGAGCGTGGTCACCGAGGTCGGCGCGCCCTGATAGACATCGGACGCCCACATGTGGAAGGGCACCGAGGAGATCTTGAAGCCGAAGCCCACCAGCAGGAGGCCGAACCCGACGAGAAGCAGCGGATCGCGCCCCGCCCCCGCCGCGAGGGCGGCGCCCACCCGGTCGAGGTTGGTGGACCCGGCGGCGCCGAAGATGAGGGCGATGCCGTAGAGGAAGAAGCCGGAGGCGAAGGCGCCGAGGAGGAAGTACTTCATCGACGCTTCGGCCGACTCGATCCGTGTCTTGAAGGTGCCGGCGAGCACGTAGAGGGCCAGCGACATCGTCTCCAGCCCGAGGAACACGATGATGAGGTCGCCAGCGCTCGCCATGAGCGTCATGCCGACCGCGGAGAGGAGGACGAGGATGTAGAACTCGCCCGACTCCGCCCCCTGGCGCCGCACGTAGTCCAGCGAGAAGAGGAGCACCAGCCCCACCGCGAAGCCGATGACCAGGTTGAAGAAGATGGCGAAGCCGTCCAGCACCACCATGCCCTTGAACGTGCGCTCGTCGGCGCCCCAGAAGTAGAGCGAGGCGACCAGCGAGGCCACCACGCCGGCGAGGCCCACCACGCCGAGATGGTCTTTCCGCTCGCGGGGCGGCAGGAGATCGATGACGAGCAGCACCAGGGCGGTGATGGACAGGATCAGCACCGGGCCGATCGACTTGACGCTGATGAGGGGCGGGACGAGCGCCGGCGCCATGCTATCGAGCCGCGAGGGCTGCGGTCGCGGCGGCTTTGGCCTGCACCTGGCTGATCAAGGCCTGCACGCTCGCCTCGGTGAGGCCGGTGAACGGCGCCGGGTAGACGCCGATCCACACGATGAAGAGCAGGACCGGCACCAGCACCACCCACTCCCGGAGCGAGAGGTCGGGCAGCCGCCGGTTCTCCTCGTGGGTGACCTCGCCGAAGACCACCCGCTGGTACATCCAGAGCATGTAAACGGCGGCGAAGATGATTCCGGTGGTGGCGAGGGCGGCGGCCAGCTTGCTCCACTGGAAGGCGCCCACGAGGATCAGGAACTCGCCCACGAAGCCGTTGAGCCCGGGCAGCCCGATGGACGAGAAGGTGACGATCATGAAGAGCACGCTGAAGGCCGGCATCACTTTCCACAGCCCGCCGAAGTCGGCGATGAGCCGGGTGTGCCGCCGCTCGTAGATCATGCCCACGAGGAGGAAGAGCGCCCCCGTGCTGAGGCCGTGATTGATCATCTGGATGATGCCGCCCACCACGCCCTGGGCGTTCAGGGCGAAGACTCCGAGCATCACGAAGCCGAGATGGCTCACGCTCGAGTAGGCGACGAGCTTCTTGATGTCGGCCTGCACGGTGGACACCCACGCGCCGTAGATGATGCCGATGACCGAGAGCGCCACCATCCAGGGCGCGAAGACCAGCGTGGCCTGGGGGAACAGCGGCAGGCAGAATCGCAGGAAGCCGTAGGTCCCCATCTTCAGCAGCACCCCGGCGAGGATGACGCTGCCCGGGGTGGGCGCCTCGACGTGGGCGTCGGGCAGCCAGGTATGGAAGGGGAACATCGGCACCTTGATGGCGAAGGCGAGCGCGAAGGCGAGGAAGAGGAGGTTCTGGGTTTGGCCGCCCGGCATGACGTACTGCGCGAGGACGGGGAGGTCGAACGTGTAGTTGCCGGTGGCGGCCCCGTGCTGGAAGAAGAGGGCGAGGATGGCCACGAGCATGAGGAGCGAGCCGGCGAGGGTGTAGAGCACGAACTTCACCGCCGCGTACACCCGGTTGCCGCCGCCCCACACCCCGATGATGAGGTACATGGGGATGAGCATCGCCTCCCAGAACACGTAGAAGAGGAAGAGATCGAGGGCGACGAACACCCCCAGCATCCCCGTCTCCAGCAGCAGCATGGTGACGGCGAATTCCTTCCACCGCTTCTCGATGGCGTGCCAGGCCGAGAGGAGCGTGAGCGGCATGAGGAACGTGGTGAGGAGCACCAGGAGCAGGCTGATCCCGTCCACACCGAGGTGGTACGTGATGCCCAGCGAGGGCATCCACGGGCGTCGCTCCTGGAACTGATAGTCGGCGACCCGCGCGTCGAATCCGGTGTAGAGCGGCAGCGACACGAGGAACGTGAGGATGGCCACCGCGAGGGCCGCGCGCTTCACCGTCTCGTCGCGCTCCCCGCGCGGCAGGAGCGCCACGACCAGCGCGCCCACGGCGGGCAGGAACACCACGAGGGACAGCGCCATGCCCGTCACCGGGGCACGCGCGTGTAAAGGAAGGCGACCACCGCGATGGCGCCCAGCAGCATGCCGAGCGCGTAGTTCATGGTGAAGCCGGTCTGCACGCGGCGGAGCGCGCGCGCCCATTCGACCACCGCCGTCCCCATGCCGTTGACGATGCCGTCGATGAACGTGAGGTCGAACACCCGGGCGCACCAGACGTACAGCCGGTACGAGGGCCGCACGAAGATCGCGTCGTAGATCTCGTCCACGTAGTACTTGTTCAGCAGCACGCGGTGGAGCGCGCCCTGTGGCTCGCCGATCTCCTCGGCGCGCACGGGCCGCCGGCCGTACATGACCCAGGCGAGGAGCACCCCCGCCACCGCCACGACTACCGACACGAGGATCAGCGCCTTGCCGGTGACCCCGTGGTCCGCCTCGTGGAACGGCAGCACGGGGGCGAGGAAGCGCTGGAACGTGGTGCCGTGGGACGACGGCGCGCCCAGCGCGATGCCCGCCACCACCGTGAGGATGGCGAGCAGCGTGAGGGGCAGGGTCATCACCGCGGGCGACTCGTGCACGTGGCGGCGCGCCTCCTGACTCATGCGCGGCGCCCCGAAGAAGGCGAGGAAGACGAGGCGAAACGTGTAGAAGGCGGTGAGGAAGGCGCCGCCCAGGAGGACCAAGAACAGCACGCGCTGGCCGTCGAAGAAGGTGGCGGCAAGGATCTCGTCCTTGGAGAAGAAGCCAGCCAGCGGCGGGACCCCGGCGAGGCCGAGGGCGCCCACGAGGAAGGTGATGGTGGTGGTCAGCATCTTCGACTTGAGGCCGCCCATCTTCCGGAGATCCTGCTCGCCGTGGAGCCCGTGGATCACGCTGCCCGCGCCCAGGAAGAGGAGCGCCTTGAAGAAGGCGTGGGTGACGAGGTGGAAAATGCCGGCCGCGTAGGCGCCCACGCCCACACCCACGAACATGTAGCCGAGCTGGCTGATGGTGGAGTAGGCGAGCACGCGCTTGATGTCGGTCTGGGTCAGGGCGATCGTGGCCGAGAAGACCGCGGTGATCCCGCCCACCCAGGCCACCACGTCGAAGGCGACGGGCGACATCTCGAAGAGCTTGTGGCAGCGCGCCACCATGTACACGCCCGCCGTCACCATGGTGGCAGCGTGAATGAGCGCAGATACCGGCGTGGGGCCCTCCATCGCGTCGGGCAGCCAGGTGTAGAGCGGGCCCTGGGCCGACTTGCCGCACGCCCCCATGAAGAGCAGCAGCGCGATGGCGGTGTAGGTGCCGGCGGCGATGGAATTGTCGGCCTTCGCGAAGACGGCGCCGTAGTCCAGGGTGCCGAAGGTCACCCAGATCAGCATGATGCCGAGGCCGAAGCCGAAGTCGCCCACCCGGTTCACGATGAAGGCCTTCTTGCCCGCGTCCGCCGCCGACTTCTTCTCGTACCAGAAGCCGATGAGGAGATACGAGCAGAGGCCCACCGCCTCCCAGAACACGTAGAGGACGAGGAAGTTGCCGGCGAGCACGAGCATCACCATCGAGAACACGAAGAGGTTCAGGTAGGTGAAGAAGCGCGCGTAGCCGGGGTCGTCGTGCATGTAGCCGGCGGAGTAGAGATGGATGAGGAAGCCCACCCCGGTGACGACGAGCAGCATCACCGCGGAGAGCTGGTCCACCTGGGCGACGATGGCGGTCTGGAAGGTGCCCGCGCCGATCCATGGGAAGAGCGCGCCCACGTACGTCTCGCCCGCCCACACGCGCGCGAACACCGCGCACGAGGCGAGGAAGGCGGCGCCCAGCGCGGGCACCGCGACCCAGTGCGCGCGGTGACCGATGACCCGTCCGAACAGCGCGTTGACCGCGCTCCCGAGGAGCGGGAAGAGCGGAATCAGCCAGACGAGTCGTGACATGGATGTACGTTGGGGCCCAAACCCGCATCACTCTATCGAATACGGGTTCCGGGTGTCAACTGAACGTGGGCTCCACGTGGCGAAAGTACACCCACGGAATGAGGTAGAAGAGGAGGCCGTGGCCCGACGCGATGCGGAGCGCCCCCGCCTCGGCGACTACGGCGAGGGCGAAGTTGAGCAACGCGTAGGCGGCGGTGGCGGCGATGATGCCCCGGACGGGCCCGGGCACGCGCCGCCCGAGCTCGCGCCAGTCGTAGACCTCCACCCGCCGCCACGCGTGCGCGGGCGCGGCGCGGCGGAGGCGGGCCAGCATGAAGACGAGGAGCGCGAGGGCGCCCGCGAACAGGACGACGACGAGGGCGTCGGGCACGCGCGCGACGAGGGGGGTGAAGCTCGCGAGATGCGCGAGCGCGCTCGCGACGAGACCGACGGACGCCGCCGCGCGTCCCACGCGCCCCCACATGGCTTCTCAATAGCACGAAAATTGACGCCTCGACGGCCGCGTCGGTAGAATCCCCAGGTGGCCCGAGTTGGCGCGAAGTTCTGGTTCTACCTCGTCCTGCTTCCCGCGCTCCTGATCGTCGGCGGCGTGTCCGTGCTCGCCTGGCGGCAGATGGTGCCCGGCGTCCGGGCCGACATCGTCCCCGCCCCGCGCTTCATCGGCGTGAAGACCCCGCTCACCCTGCGCCTGCGCGCCGAGCGGGGCACGGTCCTGACCGCGGAAGTGCGCCTCGTGCAGGGCCAGGGCCGCGTGGTCCTCGCCAGCCAGTCCTTCGCCGGCGGGGGCCCCGAGCAGACCCTGGACCTCACCGTCGAGGGCCGCAGCACCGGCCTCCGCGAGGGCCAGGCCACCCTGGAGGTGCGCGCCCGCGACAGCTTCTGGCGGCCGCTCCGGGTGGACGATCGCCCCGTCCTCTCCGCGCCGGTCACGCTGGACTTCACGCCCCCCACCCTCGAGGTCATGGCGTTCACGCGCTATCTCACCCAGGGCGGCGGAGGCCTCGTGGTCTTCCGCTCCCGGGGCGCCTCGCGCGTGGGCGCGAACGCGGGCGGGCTCTTCTTCCCCGCCTTCGCCGCCGGCACCGCCGACTCTGGCGTCCTCGTGTCCATGTTCGCGCTGCCCTGGGACGCGCCCCGCGGGGCGCTCGCCGTGCTCGCCCAGGACGAGGCGGGCAACACGGTCACGCGCGCGCTCGCCGCGGAGGTGAAGGCCCGGCGCTTTCCCACCGACACCATCGAGATCAAGGAGGACTTCCTGCGCCAGAAGGTGGCCGAGCTGCTTCCCGAGCAGGCCCAGGCACAGGGCGACGCGCTCGTGGCCGCCTTCCTCCGGATCAATCGCGATCAGCGCAAGGCCGCCGAGCAGAAGAAGCGCGAGCTGGCCACACGCACGCAGGGGCAGGCGCTCTGGGAGGGCGCCTTCGTCCAGCCCCACAACACCAAGGTGTTCTCGAACTTCGCGGAGACGCGGACCTACCGCTATGACGGCCGGGACATCGACACCCAGGTGCACCTGGGTTACGACCTCGCCTCCCTCAAGCACAGCCCGGTGCCCGCCGCCAACAAGGGCACCGTCATCCTCGCCGCGCCCCTCACCATCTACGGCAACACGGTGGTGCTGGACCACGGCTGGGGCCTGCAAACCCTCTACGCGCACCTCTCCTCGTTCAGCGTGAAGGAGGGCGACACCGTCGCGAAGGGGCAAGAGCTGGGGCGCACCGGGACCACCGGACTCGCGGTGGGAGATCATCTGCACTACGAGGTGCTGATCCACGGCATCTCGGTGACGCCCCTCGAGTGGTGGGACGGCCGCTGGATCCGCGACCACATCGGCAAGCCCCTGCGGGAGGCGAGCCTGCCCGCGCTCATGACGGGCGCGGCGCCGGCGTCAGAGGACGAGGGGGCGTCGGCCCGGCGGCGTCGGGGGACGCGCCTCCGCTAGCGCGGCGCGCCGCCCCCCGCCTCAGCGGGCGTCGGCGATCGCTTCGTCGGTCGCGCCCAGCACGCGAGAGATCGCGCGCGCCGTATCCTTCGTCATCTTGCCGAAGCGCGCGAGGTTCGGCGCGAGGCGCACGGACGGTCCGCCCACCACCAGGGCGGCGACGACGCGGCCGTCCCGGTCGAACACGGGAGCGGCGAGACCCGCCGAACCTTCCGAAAGCTCGTCGCGCGTGACCGAGAGGCCGGCGCGCTTGATCTCGGCGAGGTGCTTCTTCAGCGCGGCCCGGTCGGTGATGGTGTGCCGGGCCAGGGGCTTGAGCTTCGCCGTCTTGAGGTAGTCGTCCTGCTGCTCGGAAGACATGTAGGCGAGGAGGAGCTTGCCCAGGGCCGAGCAATAGAGCGGCCGCTGGTCACCCACCGCCACCGTGTAGCGCACGGGGTTGTGGCTCTCCACCCGGTCGATGTAGACCGCGGCCGACCCGTCCGAGCCCAGCGTGCCGATGAGCGCCGTTTCCCCGCACTTCGCGGCCAGATCCTCCAGGAAGGGGCGCGCCAGCTCGGGCAGCTCGCGGTTGGACAGCGCGGCCATGGCGAAGGTGAAGGCGCCGGGGCCCAGCCGGTAGCGCCCATCCTCGCCGCGAACGAGGTAGCCGAGCCGGTTCAGCGACCGGAGGAGATAGAAGAGGCTCGACTTCGGCGAGGCCAGCCGCTGCGACAGCTCGCTGAGGGTCTGGCCCCCGCGATCCCGCGCCAGGATCTCGAGAGCCTCCAGCACGCGACCGATGGCGCGCGGGCCCGCATCGCGGGGACGCGGAGCCGGGGTGCCGGTGGACGGCTCAGGAATTCGCATAATCGAAACAGTAGTCCTATGACCGAATTGCAGCCTGTCATGGCGGGCCCCGCCTGTCAACCGCGAGGCGGAATCGGGCGGAGGAGATTCCACCGCAGCAGCGCGCGCGGCGGGACCGCGTCGCCGAGCACGCCCATCAGGGCGCCGACCAGCGCGGGCCGCCGCGCGAGCGCGCGCGCGGCGAGATCGG
>DATEDO010000155.1:0-13408 GCA_035281625.1 Candidatus Methylomirabilota bacterium | reverse complement strand
CCTGTCCCAGGCCAAGAAGGTGAAGTTCGACGAGACCGTCAACATCGCCGTCAACCTGGGCATCGACACCAAGAAGTCCGAGCAGACCGTGCGCGGCGCGGTCTCGCTGCCCCACGGCACCGGCCGCTCGCTCAAGGTGATCGCCTTCGTGAAGGACCCGGCCAAGCAGGAGGCCGCCCGCAAGGCCGGCGCCACCGAGGTCGGCAGCGACGAGCTGGTCAAGAAGGTCGCCGACGGCTGGACCGACTTCGACGTGGCCGTGGCCGCGCCCGACATGATGGGCCTGGTCGGCAAGCTCGGTAAGGTGCTCGGCCCGCAGGGCAAGATGCCCACGCCCAAGTCGGGCACCGTGACGCCGGACGTCGAGAAGGCCGTGCGCGAGTTCGCCGCCGGCAAGATCGAGTTCCGCGCCGACGCGGCCGGCACCGTGCACGCGCCGGTGGGCAAGCGCTCCTTCGAGGCCGAGAAGCTGGAGGAGAACGTCCGCGCCTTCCTGGCCGCGGTGGTGGCGCTGCGCCCCGCCAGCGCCAAGGGCAACTTCATCCGCTCGGTGTCCCTGGCCAACACGATGGGCCCGGGCGTCGACATCGATCCGGGCCTCTAGGCCACGCGGGAGACAGCCGTGCCGAACACCCTCAACGTCGCGATCGAGGCCGAGTACACGCGCGTGCTCGGCGAGCACGCCGACGTGCTCGTCGTGCAGCCGGTCGGCATGACCGTGGCCGACAGCAACGCCTTCCGCAGCCGGCTGGCCGAGCACAAGCTGCGCATGCAGCTCATGCGCGGCAGCCTGGCGCTGCGCGTGCTCGAGGCGCGCGGGCTGTCCAACGTCGGGCCGCTCTTCGCGGGCCCGGCGGCCTTCATCGTGGCCGACGAGCCGGGCGGGGCCGACGCGGCCATCGCCGCGGCCAAGGTCGTGAGCGAGTGGCGCAAGAAGACGGGCTCGGAGTTCCCGGCCGTCAAGGGCGGCCTGCTCGAGGGCCGCGTGCTCGACGCGGCCACGGCGCAGCAGCTGGCCAGGATGCCCGGCCGCCGCGAGCTGCAGTGCATGCTCGCCGGACAGATCGTCGCCCCGGCCCGCCGGCTCGCGGGCCAGCTCGTGGCCGGCGGCGGCCGGATCGCGGGCGCCCTGAAGACCCGCATCGAGCAGCTCGAGAAGCAACCCGCGGCCCCACCGGCCGCCTGACCCCCCGATTCCCACGAACAGCGCGAGGCCGGACGCCTCGACAGGAGACCGAAGACCATGACCGAAGGAACGACCTACGCAGACGGCATCAAGACGCTCGGCGACAAGATCGTCGGGCTGTCGCTGCTCGAAGCGCAGCAGCTCAGCAACTACCTCAAGGACACCTACGGCATCGAGCCCGCCAGCGGCGGCGTGATGATGGCCGCGGCCCCGGCCGCGGGCGGCGGCGCCGCGGCGGCCGCCGAGGAGAAGACGGATTTCGACGTCATCCTGTCCGCGGCGGGCGACAAGAAGATCCAGGTCATCAAGGTGGTGCGGGAGCTCACCGGACTGGGCCTCAAGGAGGCCAAGGACCTCGTGGACGGTGCCCCCAAGCCGGTGAAGGAGAAGGTGGCCAAGGCGGAAGCGGCCGACATGAAGAAGAAGCTCGAGGAGGTCGGGGCCACCGTCGAGGTCAAGTAAACCTCCGTGCGGAAGTGGCGATAGCTCGCTGACGTCATTGCGCTCGAGCCACGAACTTTCATAGCGCGGAGGGAGTATGGCAGGCACGATCCAGTGCGGGCGCCGGTCCCGCAAGGACTTCGGGAAGATTCCGTCTACCGTCAAGATCCCGAACCTCATCGAGATCCAGCGGCAGTCGTACGAGCAGTTCCTTCAGAAGGACGTGGCGCCGGACCGTCGGGAGGAGACCGGACTGCAGGCGGTTTTCAAGTCCGTGTTCCCCATCGCCGACTACAACGGCAACGCGGAGCTGGAGTTCGATAGCTACCACTTTGGAGATCCGAAGTACACGGTGGAGGAGTGCCACGACCGGGGCATGACCTTCGCCATCCCGCTCAAGGTGACGCTGCGCCTCGTGGTCTACGACCATGACAAGGAGGCGAAGACGCGCACCATGCGGGAGCAGCGCGGTCAGGAGGTGTACCTGGGCGAGCTGCCGCTCATGACCGAGAAGGGCACGTTCATCATCAACGGCACCGAGCGGGTGGTGGTGTCGCAGCTCCAGCGCTCCGCCGGCGTGTTCTTCGACGACGACAAGGGCAAGACCGTCGCCTCCGGCAAGCTCCTGCACTCGGCGCGGGTGATCCCTTACCGCGGCTCCTGGGTGGAGTTCGAGTTCGACGCCAACGACCTGCTCCACGTGCGGGTGGATCGGCGGCGGAAGATGTCCGCCACCGCCTTCCTGCGCGCCTTCTGGTTCCTCGAGCGCGGCTGCCGCAAGCCCCAGGACATCCTCAGCGACGAGGAGGTCCTGGCCATGTTCTACGACCTCGAGGAGGTGCTCTCCTTCGAGGACCGCATGGCCTGGGTGCGCCTCTCCGGGGAGGCCCACGCCGGCATCAAGGTCGCCGAGGACGTCAAGCCGCCGCGGGCGAAGGAGGCCCTCGTCCAGGGCGGCAAGACGCTCAACGCCAAGACGATCGAGCGGCTCAAGGAGGCGGGGGTCGACAAGATCCCCGTGCGCGCGGAGTCCCTGGTCGGCCGCCGCACCGGAAGCCGCGTGGTGGACTCGGAGACCGGCGAAGTGCTGGTGGAGGCCAATGCCGAGCTCACCTCCACGCTCCTGACGCAGATCGCCGCCCGCAAGATCGCCCCGTTCAAGCTGCTGGTGGTGACCCCGGGCAAGGTCGACGCCTCCATCTACGAGACGCTGGCCCGCGATCACTCGAAGGACCCCGACGAGGCCCTCGTGGAGATCTACCGGCGGCTGCGGCCGGGTGACCCGCCCACGGTGGACTCCGCCCGGGCGCTCTTCCGCGGGATGTTCATGGACCCGCGCCGCTACGACCTCGCCCGCGTCGGCCGCTTCATGATCAACAAGAAGCTCGAGATCAACGCCGATCTGAACATCAAGACCCTGCGCACGGAGGACATCCGCGCGGTGGTCCGGTATCTCCTGCAGGTGAAGCTCGGCAGCAAGCCCACCGACGACATCGACCACCTCGGCAACCGCCGGGTGCGCTCGGTGGGGGAGCTCCTGGAGAACCAGTTCCGCGTGGGCCTGACCCGCATGGAGCGGGCGGTGAAGGAGCGCATGTCCATCTCGGACATCGCCAACCTCATGCCCCACGACCTCATCAACGCCAAGCCGGTGTCGGCGGTGGTGAAGGAGTTCTTCGGGTCGTCCCAGCTGTCTCAGTTCATGGACCAGACGAACCCGCTCGCCGAGCTGACCCACAAGCGGCGGCTCTCCGCGCTGGGGCCGCGGGGCCTCAGCCGCGAGCGCGCGGGATTCGAGGTGCGAGACGTCCATCCCACGCACTACGGGCGCATCTGCCCCATCGAGACGCCGGAAGGTCCGAACATCGGTCTCATCTCGTCGCTCTCGACGTACGCCCGCATCAACGAGTTCGGCTTCATCGAGACGCCGTACCGGCGGGTGCTGAACGGGGTGGTGACGGACGAGAAGGAGCAGTACCTCACCGCCCACGAGGAGGAAAAGTACGTCATCGCCCAGGCCACCGCGGAGCTCGACGCCAAGAACCGCTTCGTGAGCGAGCGGGTGTCGGCGCGCAAGGGCGGCGACTACCGGATGGTCCCCCCGGAGGAGCTGCACTACATCGACGTGTCGCCCAAGCAGCTGGTGTCGGTGGCGGCGGCGATGGTGCCCTTCCTGGAGAACGATGACGCCAACCGCGCCCTCATGGGCTCGAACATGCAGCGCCAGGCGGTGCCGCTCCTGCAGCCGGAGGCGCCGCTGGTCGGCACCGGCATGGAGCACATCGTGGCCCGCGACTCGGGCGCGGTGATCTCGGCCAAGCGGCCCGGCGTCGTGGAGTATGTGTCGGCGAACCGTATTCTGGTCAGAGTCGAAAGCCGGTCGAAGAAGACCGATCCGGTGGCGGACCTGCCCCTGGACATCTACAAGCTGACGAAGTACCGCCGGTCGAACCAGAACACCTGCATCAACCAGAAGCCCATCGTGAAGAAGGGCGACCGGATCCAGGCCGGCGACATCATCGCCGACGGGCCGGGCACCGAGCAGGGCGAGCTGGCGCTCGGCCGCAACGTGCTCGTGGCCTTCATGCCGTGGGGCGGGTACAACTTCGAGGATGCGATCCTCGTGTCCGAGCGGCTGGTGAAGGACGACCGCTACACCTCGATCCACATCGAGGAGTTCGAGGTCCAGGCGCGCGACACCAAGCTGGGCAAGGAAGAAGTCACCCGGGACATCCCCAACGTCTCCGAGGAGGCGCTGAAGGACCTCGACGAGTCCGGCATCGTGCGCATCGGGGCCAAGGTCAAGGCCGGCGACATCCTGGTGGGCAAGATCACGCCGAAAGGCGAGACCCAGCTCACCCCCGAGGAGAAGCTCCTCCGCGCGATCTTCGGTGAAAAGGCGGGCGACGTGCGCGACACCTCCCTCACCGTGCCGCCGGGCATCGAAGGCACGGTGGTGGACGTGAAGGTGTTCTCGCGGCGCGGCATCGACAAGGACGATCGCGCCAAGTCCATCGAGGACGAGGAGATCGCCGCCCTGGAGAAGGACTACCAGGAGGAGGTCTCCACCGTCGAGCTGGAGCGGGACCAGAAGCTCAAGAACCTCCTGGTCGGCAAGACGCTGATGCTCGATCTGGTGGATCCCATCAACAAGGAGCGGCTCGGCAAGAAGGGCGACCGCATCGACCGGGCCGAGCTGGACAACTTCTCCTGGGCGGAGCTGAAGAAGATCCGGATCAAGGAGGACGAGGGGCTCGCGGCGACGATCCGCCGGATCGAGGAGGCGGCGGACGAGGACATCACCGTCTTCGAGCGGATGCTCGAGGAGCGCGTGGGCCGGCTCCGGCGGGGGGACGACCTCCCCCCGGGCGTGATCAAGATGGTGAAGGTCTACGTGGCGGTGAAGCGCAAGCTCTCGGTGGGCGACAAGATGGCGGGCCGCCACGGCAACAAGGGCGTGGTCTCCCGGGTGCTCCCCGAGGAAGACATGCCGTACCTGCCCGACGGGACGCCGGTGGAGATCGTGCTGAACCCGCTCGGCGTGCCGTCCCGGATGAACGTGGGGCAGATCCTGGAGACCCATCTCGGCTGGGCGGCCCGCGCGCTCGGCATGTGGGTGGCGAGCCCGGTGTTCGACGGCGCCACCGAGGACGAGATCAAGTCCATGCTGTCGCAGGCCGCGCTGCCCAATTCCGGCAAGACCGTCCTCAACGACGGTCGTACCGGCAAGCCGTTCCATCAGGAAGTGACTGTGGGCCAGATCTACATGCTGAAGCTCGCCCACCTGGTCGACGACAAGATGCACGCCCGCTCCATCGGGCCGTACTCGCTGGTCACCCAGCAGCCGCTAGGCGGCAAGGCGCAGTTCGGCGGCCAGCGCTTCGGCGAGATGGAGGTGTGGGCGCTGGAGGCCTACGGGGCCGCCCACACGCTCCAGGAGATGCTGACCGTGAAATCGGACGACGTGGAGGGGCGCAACCGGATCTACGAGGCCATCGTGAAGGGCGAGAACTTCCTGGAGCCGGGCACGCCGGAGTCGTTCAACGTGCTCGTGAAGGAGCTCCAGAGCCTCGCTCTCGACGTGGAGCTGATTCCCAAGGACGCGAAGAAGCCTTCGCAGGCCGTCTAGGTGCGCAGTGTGAGCCGCAGGACGTCGCGGGGCTGGGGCCCCGCCGTCCGAGGCGAACGTTGTAAGGGAAGTGTGAGCCGCAGGACGTCGCGGGGCTGGGGCCCCGCCGTCCGAGGCGAACGTTGCAAAAGGAGAGTCAACGAATGCTGACGGACCGGCCTTTCGGCAGCCTGGTGAGAGAGGACAAGCCCGCCAAGGACCTGTGGGGAATCCTCGATCGGCATCCGAAGCCAATGACGTTCGGCGCCATCCGGATCAAGCTGGCGTCGCCCCAGAAGATCCGGGAGTGGTCGCACGGTGAGGTGAAGAAGCCCGAGACCATCAACTACCGCACGTTCAAGCCGGAGCGGGACGGCCTCTTCTGCGCCCGCATCTTCGGTCCCACCAAGGACTACGAGTGCGCGTGCGGCAAGTACAAGCGGATGAAGTTCGCGGGAGTGGTGTGCGACAAGTGCGGCGTCGAGGTGCGGCGGGCGCGGGTGCGCCGCGAGCGCATGGGCCACATCGAGCTCGCCTCCCCGGTGTCCCACGTATGGTTCTTCAAGGGGCTGCCCTCGCGCATCGGCCAGCTCCTCGACATGTCGCTTCGTGAGCTGGAGAAGATCCTGTACTTCGAGGAGTACGTGGTGATCGACCCGGGCAAGGTCCCCGGGCTGAAGACGCGAGACCTGCTCGCCGTGGACCGCGCGCGCAAGCTCCAGGAGGAGCACGGGCACGACGCCTTCTCCGCGGGCATGGGGGCGGAGGCCATCCGGGAGATGCTGCGCGGGATGGACCTCGACACCCTCGCCCGCGAGCTGCGCGCCCAGATGGGCGTGGAGACCTCCGCCCAGAAGCGAAAGAAGATCGTCAAGCGGCTGAAGGTCATCGAGGCCTTCCTCAAGTCCGGCAACCAGCCGGAGTGGATGATCCTCGAGGTCCTGCCGGTGATCCCGCCCGAGCTGCGTCCCCTCGTCCCGCTGGACGGCGGCCGCTTCGCCACCTCGGACCTCAACGATCTCTACCGCCGCGTCATCAACCGGAACAACCGGCTGAAGCGGCTCATGGAGCTCAAGGCTCCCGAGATCATCATCCGCAACGAGAAGCGCATGCTGCAGGAGGCGGTGGATGCGCTGTTCGACAACGGCCGGCGCGGCCGCGTCATCACCGGGCCCAACAACCGCCCGCTGAAGTCGCTGTCCGATACCCTCAAGGGCAAGCAGGGCCGGTTCCGACAGAACCTGCTCGGCAAGCGGGTGGACTATTCCGGCCGCTCGGTCATCGTCGTCGGTCCGTACCTCAAGCTCCACCAGTGCGGCCTGCCCAAGAAGATGGCGGTCGAGCTCTTCAAGCCGTTCATCCTGCGGAAGCTCGAGGAGCGGGGGCTCGCGTCCTCCATCAAGGCGGCCAAGAAGTACGTGGAGAAGGAGCGCCCCGAGGTCTGGGACATCCTGGAAGAGGTCATCAAGGAGCATCCGGTGCTCCTGAACCGCGCCCCCACGCTCCACCGGCTGGGCATCCAGGCCTTCGAGCCTATTCTCGTGGAAGGCAAGGCCATCGAGATCCATCCGCTCGTCTGCACCGCGTTCAACGCGGACTTCGACGGCGACCAGATGGCAGTGCACGTGCCGCTCTCCATGGAAGCGCAGATGGAGGCGCAGGTGCTCATGCTGTCGTCGAACAACATCCTGTCCCCTTCCAACGGCGCGCCGGTGGCGGTACCCACCCAGGACATGGTGTTCGGGATCTACTACCTCACCAAGGAGCGCCCCGGCGCCAAGGGTGAGGGCCGCCTCTTCGCGGACTCGGAGGAGGTGCGCATCGCCTACGACAACGAGGACGTGGACCTCCAGGCGCGCATCCGCCTCCGGTGGAACGGCGGCGTGATCGAGACCACGGTGGGGCGCACGCTCCTGAATGACGTGATCCCGACCCCGCTGCGATTCGAGAACCGCGAGCTCAAGAAGCGCGAGATCGGCAACCTGGTGAGCCAGTGCTACAACCGGCTGGGCCAGGAGGCCACGGTGGCCTTCCTCGACGACCTCAAGGACATCGGCTTCCGCTACGCCACCATGTCCGGTCTCTCCATCGGCATCGGTGACATGCTGGCGCCCTCCTCCAAGGGGCGGATCATCGAGAACGCGCGGCGGCAGGTCGCCGAGGTGGAGCAGCAGTACCAGGACGGCGTCATCACCAACGGCGAGCGCTACAACAAGGTCATCGACATCTGGGCCCACGTGACGGAGCAGATCGCCGAGGACCTCTTCAAGGAGATGGAGGGCCGCGCCGAGGAAGGCGAGTTCAACCCCATCTACATGATGGCGGACTCCGGGGCGCGGGGCTCCAAGCAGCAGATCCGGCAGCTCGCGGGCATGCGCGGCCTCATGGCCAAGCCCTCCGGCGAGGTCATCGAGACCCCCATCACCTCGAACTTCCGCGAAGGGCTCACCGTGCTCGAGTACTTCACCTCGACGCACGGCGCGCGGAAGGGTCTGGCCGACACCGCGCTCAAGACCGCCGACTCCGGCTACCTCACCCGCCGGCTCGTCGACGTGTCCCAGGACGTCATCGTGTCGGAGTACGACTGCGGCACCGTCAAGTACATCGAGGCCTCGCCGCTGTTCGAGGGCGGGAACATCATCCAGTCGCTCAGCGACCGGATCCTCGGCCGGGTCACCGCGGAGGACGTGCGTGACCCGCTCACCGGCGAGATCATCGTGCAGTCCACCACCGAGATCAACGAGGAGCTGGCGCAGAAGATCGAGGACTCCGGCCTCGAGCGGGTGCGCATCCGCTCCGCGCTGACCTGCGATACGAAGCGCGGCATCTGCGTCATGTGCTATGGCCGGAACCTCGGCACCGGGCGCCTCGCCGAGCTCGGGGAGGCGGTCGGCATCATCGCCGCCCAGTCCATCGGCGAGCCGGGCACCCAGCTGACGATGCGGACCTTCCACATCGGCGGAACCGCGAGCGGCGTGGCGGCGGCGTCCGAGCACATCGCCAAGGCGGCGGGCGTGGTCCGGCACCACAACATCCGCTCCGTCGTGAACCGGGACGGGGACATCGTGGTCCTCAACCGGAGCGGCGAGATCATCGTGGCCGACGACCGCGGCCGCGAGCGGGAGCGCTACCCGGTCGTCACCGGCGCGCGCATCAAGATCAAGGACGCGGCGCGGGTGAAGCCCGGCCAGAAGCTCGTGGAGTGGGACAACTTCAACACGCCGATCCCCACCGAGTTCAGCGGTACCATCGCGCTGCGGGACATCGTGGAAGGCGTGACGATCCGCGAAGTCATCGACGAGGTCACCGGCCTCGCCCAGCGGGTCATCATCGAGGACCAGGAGGGCAAGCTCCAGCCGCGCGTGTCCGTCAAGGAAGGGCGGGGCACCGAGAGCACCGGACCCCAGGACTCGCTCGGCGAGACCCGCGGCCGCTACATGCTGCCGGTGGGCGCCCATCTGCTCGTGACCGACGGGCAGGAGATCTTCCAGGGCGACATCATCGCGAAGATCCCGCGGGAGGCCACCAAGACCAAGGACATCACCGGCGGTCTGCCCCGCGTCGCCGAGCTCTTCGAGGCTCGCAAGCCGAAGGAGCAGGCGGTGATCACGGAGATCGACGGCGCGGTGGAGTTCGCCGGCTTCGTGAAGGGCATGCGCAAGATCGTGATCCGCGCGGACGACGGGGAGACCAAGGAGTACCTCATCCCGCGGGGCAAGCACATCGCGGTGCACGAGGGTGACCGGGTCAAGGCGGGCGAGGCCCTCATGGACGGGTCGCCGAACCCGCACGACTACCTGGCGGTCCTCGGTGACCGGGAGCTGCAGCGGTATCTCGTGAACGAGGTCCAGGAGGTCTATCGACTGCAGGGCGTGACCATCAACGACAAGCACATCGAGATCATCGTCCGCCAGATGCTGCGGCGGGTGCGCATCGAGGAGGTCGGCGGCACCGACTTCGTGGTCGGCGAGCTGGTCGACAAGTTCGTGTTCCAGGAGGAGAACGAGAAGGCGCAGGCCGCGGGCAAGCCGCCGTCCACCGCCAAGCCGGTGCTGCTCGGCATCACCAAGGCGTCGCTGTCGACCGACAGCTTCATCTCGGCGGCGTCCTTCCAGGAGACGACCCGGGTCCTCACCGAGGCCGCCATCAGCGGCAAGACGGACGACCTGCGGGGGCTCAAGGAGAACGTGATCGTGGGCCGGCTGATCCCGGCCGGCACCGGCCTCACCAACTACACCCGGGCCGAGGTGGTCAGCCAGGGCGGTGACGAGCCGGTCGCCGAGGTGGCGGTGATCGCGGAAGAGCCCCCGATGGACGGGGAGACGGACGAGGTGGCCCAGGCCGGGTAGGCCGGGAGCCCATCGTCCGGAAAGTATCGGAAACCTTGACAGAGACGGGCTCCTCGGTTATAAAGTTAGGGTTTTGGCGTCATAACGGGTAACGGAGAGCCATGCCGACCATCAATCAGCTCGTCAGGAAGGGCCGCGAGGCGGTGCGGAAGAAGTCCAAGACGCCCGCGATGGAGTCGTGCCCGCAGAAGCGGGGTGTCTGCATCCGCGTCTACACGACCACGCCCAAGAAGCCCAACTCCGCGCTCCGCAAGGTGGCGCGCGTGCGGCTCACCAACGGGCTGGAGGTGACGTCGTACATCCCCGGCGTCGGCCACAACCTGCAGGAGCACTCGATCGTGCTCATCCGGGGCGGCCGCGTGAAGGACCTCCCCGGCATCCGGTACCACATCATCCGCGGCTCGCTGGACACCGCGGGGGTGGCGGGGCGGAAGCAGAGCCGGTCGAAGTACGGAGCCAAGCAGCCCAAGGGCGGCGGGGGCTAGGATGCGGCGGGCAGGGGCGACCCATCGAGAGATCCTGCCGGACCCCAAGTACGGGAGCCGGCTCGTGGCGAAGTTCGTGAACATGATGATGTACGGCGGCAAGAAGAGCACCGCCGAGCACATCATGTACTCGGCCCTCGGCGCCATGGAGGACCGGGCCAAGCAGGACGCCTTGAAGCTGTTCAAGTCGGCGGTGGACAACTGCAAGCCCGCCGTCGAGGTCAAGTCCCGCCGGGTCGGCGGCTCCACCTATCAGGTGCCGGTCGAGGTGCGGCCGGAGCGCCGGGTCGCCCTGTCGATGCGCTGGCTGATCGGCTCCGCGCGGCGCCGGTCGGAGAAGAGCATGGCCGAGAAGCTGGCCGGCGAGCTGCTGGATGCCGCCAACAATCGGGGCTCGGCGGTGAAGAAGCGAGAGGACACGCACAAGATGGCGGAGGCCAACAAGGCGTTCGCGCATTATCGCTGGTAACGATCGAGACACGCGGAGGGGGGCCGAGACCTCGACCCCCCTCTTCGCTTCTGTGTAGCGCCTGAGCGCAGCACCGGGAGAAGGAAGAGAGCGTAGCCGTGGAGACGCAGTACCCGCTGGAGAAGACCCGCAACATCGGCATCATGGCCCATATCGATGCCGGGAAGACCACCACCACGGAGCGGGTGCTCTACTACACCGGCCGGTCCTACAAGATCGGCGAGGTGCACGAAGGCACCGCGACCATGGACTGGATGGTCCAGGAGCAGGAGCGCGGCATCACCATCACGTCCGCCGCGACCACCAGCTTCTGGCGGGACTGCCGCATCAACATCATCGACACCCCGGGTCACGTGGATTTCACCATGGAGGTCGAGCGCTCGCTGCGGGTCCTCGACGGGGCCATCGGCATCCTCGACGCGGTGTCCGGGGTGGAGCCGCAGACGGAGACGGTGTGGCGGCAGGCCGACAAGTACCGCGTGCCGCGCATCGTGTACGTCAACAAGATGGACCGGGTGGGCGCCGATTACTTCCGCTGCCTCGCCATGCTGAAGGACCGGCTGGGCGCCCACGCGGTGCCGATCCAGCTCCCCATCGGCCGCGAGGACGGCTTCCGCGGAGTGGTCAACCTCGTCGACGAGATCGCCTACGTCTGGACCGACGACGAGAGCCTCGGCCAGAAGTTCACCACCGAGGCGATCCCCGCCGACATGACGGAGCAGGTGAAGGAATACCGCGAGAAGATGCTCGAGGGCCTCGCCGAGGTGGACGATCACCTCATGGAGAAGTACCTCGGGGGCGAGAAGATCACCGCGGACGAGATCCGGGCGGCCGTGCGGGCGGGCACCATCGCCATGAAGATCTTCCCCGTCATCGCGGGCGCCTCGTTCAAGAACAAGGGCGTGCAGCCCATGCTCGACGCGGTGGTGGACTACCTGCCGTCGCCGCTCGACATCCCCGCGGTCAAGGGTATCAATCCCGAAACCGGTGAGCCGGACACCCGCCCCGCCGACCCCAAGGCTCCCTTCTCCGCGCTGGCCTTCAAGATCATGAACGACAAGTTCGTGGGCCAGCTCGTGTTCGTGCGGGTCTACTCCGGCACCCTCGCCTCGGGCTCCGGCGTCTACAACTCCACCCGCGAGCGGCGCGAGCGCGTGGGGCGGCTCGTGCGCATGCACGCCAACGACCGCGAGGACATCGAGTCGGTGTCCGCGGGCGACATCGCCGCGGTGGTGGGGCTCAAGGACACCCGTACCGGCGACACCCTGTGCGATCCCAACAAGGCGATCGTGCTGGAGTCGATGGACTTCCCCACGCCGGTCATCGCCGTCGCGATCGAGCCCAAGACCAAGGCCGACGAGGAGAAGCTGGGGCTGTCGCTGGCCCGCCTCGCCCTCGAGGACCCGACGTTCAAGGTCAACGTGGATGCCGAGACCAATCAGACGCTCATCCACGGGATGGGCGAGCTGCACCTCGAGATCATCGTCGACCGGCTCCTCCGTGAATTCAAGGTCGAGGCCAATGTGGGCAAGCCCCAGGTCGCGTACCGCGAGACCATCCGCCAGCGGGCTGAAGCGCAGGGGCGATTTGTACGACAGACCGGCGGACGGGGGCAGTACGGCGACGTGTGGCTCGAGATCGAGCCCACCGAGGTCGGCGCGGGCATCGTCTTCGAGAACAAGCTGAAGGGCCCCGCCATCCCCCGCGAGTACGTGCCCGCGGTGGAGAAGGGTGTGAAGGAAGCGGCGGAAACCGGCATCCTCGCCGGCTACCCCATGGTCGACCTCAAGGTCTCCCTCACCGACGGGAGCTACCACGAGGTGGACTCCAACGAGATGGCGTTCAAGATCGCGGGCTCGATGGGCTTCAAGGAGGCGGCGAAGAAGGCCAAGCCCGTGCTCCTCGAGCCGGTCATGGACGTGGAGGTCGTCACCCCCACGGAGTTCCAGGGCGCGGTGGTCGGGGACCTCAATAGCCGGCGCGGCAAGATCCTCTCGATGGACGCCCGCGCGGGCGCCCAGGTCATCCGCTCCCACGTGCCCCTCGGCCAGATGTTCGGCTATGCGACCGACGTCCGCTCGATGACCCAAGGGCGGGCCACCTACACCATGCAGTTCGCCCGCTACGAAGAGGTGCCGCGGCCCATCGCCGAGGAGATCATGGCGAAGGTCGCGGGCAAAGCCGCCCCCCGCGCCGGTTCCCGCTAGCGCGCTTCCACAGGAGAGGATCATGGCCAAGGCGAAGTTTGATCGGTCGAAGCCGCACGTGAACGTGGGGACGATTGGGCACATCGATCACGGGAAGACGACGTTGACGGCGGCGATCACGAAGGTGTTGCACACGAAGTTTTCGGGGGTAGCGGTCCGGGAC
>DATEDO010000154.1:0-57534 GCA_035281625.1 Candidatus Methylomirabilota bacterium | reverse complement strand
CGGAGCGGCGGGACCACGGGCGGCGCGGCGGCGGCCGGCGCAACCTCGGCCGGCGGGGCGGGTGCGGGCTCGACGGGCGTCGGCACGGGCCGGAATATCGTGGCCGCGGGCTTGATGACCTCCGGGGCGGGCGCCGGCTCCGGCTCGACCTTCGGGGTCTTGTCGATGGCGGGCTTGGCGGCCGTCTTGCGGGCGGGTTTGCCCTTGGCCGGCTCGGCGGTCTCCCCGTCCACTGCGGGGGCTGCCTTCGGCTTGGCCACGCGCTTGGGCTTCGCTTCGACGGGCACCTCGCGGCCACGCCCGAGCTTCACTCGCAGCTCGTTGGCGGTGGCCGTGTCGAGCGGCGTCATCGCGCGCTTGCCCTTCTGCCCCATGCTGTCGAGCGCCAGCAAGAGATCCTTGCTGGTGACTCCCAGCTCCTTCGCCAGGTCAATGACCTTCAGCCGTCCCGCCAATGCTCGTCTCCTTTGTCCGCTCGGCCCTGCCACCTGCGATCCATCGTATCAGTATCTCATCGGGACCCTGTTCCGGCGCTTTCGTGGGAAGCCGAAACGCATGGTCGAGGCGCCCCTTGCGCAGCGCCCACGTCACGCACTCCACGGTCGGGCAGGCATACGCCCCCCGCCCCGGCCGCTTGCCACCCCCCGCGCTCATGTCCACTCCGGCGCGGCCGTCGGGGCCGCGCACGAGGCGAATCAGCTCGGACTGCGGCCGTACCTGCCGGCAACCGAGACAGGTGCGCCGCGGCGCCGCTCGCTTCACCCCGCCCGATCCCGCATCAGATCCTCGGGGCCCGCATCGGCGCCACCCTCCGCCTCGGCGGCGCCTGCGTCGCCCTCCGCCACGGACGCCGGCGCCGGGGGATGCGACTCGACCCATTCCTCGGCCGCCTTCAGCACCCGCGCGGCCTGGGCCGCGGTGAGACCCGGCACCGCCTCGAGGGCCTCGAGTCCGGCGTCCACGATACGCGCGGGCGAATAGAGGCCGGCGTCGGTCAGCCGGTCGATCAGCGGGGTCCCCAACCCCGGGAAGCTCGCGAGCGCCTCGCGGCCGGCCGCGCGCTCCTCCTCCTCGCGCCGCCGCTCGTCCTCCAGCTCGCCCTCGCTCTTGATGTCCACGCGGAGCCCGGTGAGCTTGGCGGCGAGCCGGGCGTTCTGGCCCCGCTTGCCGATGGCCAGAGAGAGCTGATTGTCGGGCACCACCACCAGCACCGCGCCCTGATCGCCCTCCGCCTCGGGCTCGCTCACCATCACCGAGGACACCTTCGCGGGCGAGAGCGCGCGGGCCACGAACGTCGCCGGGTCGGGCGCCCACTCCACGATGTCGATCTTCTCGCCCCGCAGCTCGCGGCTGATCACCTGGATGCGCGTGCCCCGCAGCCCCACGCAGGCGCCGATGGGATCGACGTCGCGCTTCGTGGATGCCACCGCCACCTTGGCGCGCTCGCCCGCCTCGCGAGCGGCCGCGCGCACCTGCACGATGCCCTCGGCGATCTCGGGGATCTCCGCCTCGAAGAGCCGCGCGAGGAAGCCGGGATGGGTGCGGGACAGGAGGATCTGCGGCCCCTTCGCCGTCTTCTTCACCTCGAGCACGTAGGCCCGGACGCGATCGCCGGGGTTGTAGCGCTCCCCCGGAATCTGCTCCCGCTCGGTGATGACGCCCTCGGCCTTGCCCAGCTCCACGATCACGTTGCGCTTCTCGATGCGGTGCACCACGCCCCGCACGATCTTGCCCTCGCGGTCGATGAAGTCCGAGTAGATGGCGTCCCGCTCCGCGTCCCGCACCCGCTGCAGGATGACCTGCTTGGCGGTCTGCGCGGCGATGCGGCCGAACTCCTGCGGGGGCAGCTCGACCTCGATCTCGTCGTCGAGCTGCGCGTCGCGGTTGAGCGCACGCGCCTCGGCGAGCCGGATCTCGAGCTTGGGATCGGCGACAGTCTCGACCACCTTCTTCCGGGCGAACACCTGGAGGGAGCCGGTGTGGCGGTCGAGATGCATGCGGACGTTGTCGGCCACGCCCATGGTCTTCTTGGACGCGGAAAGGAGGGCGGACTCCAGCGCCTCGAAGAGGACCTCGACGCCGATCCCCTTCTCGTTGCCGATCTGCTGAATCACGTAAATGAGCTCTTTGTTGATCACGATCCACCCTGCTTCCGCTTGAACAGCGCGGGCTCGAGCCGCGCCTTGCTGAGGAGCCGGCGCGGCACCGCGCGGGCCTCCCCGCCTGTCTCCGTCACGGTCAGGGACTCCGGCGTCACCGCCGAGAGCACGCCGAGCAGCTCCCGGCGTCCATCCACCGGCTCCCGCACCCAGCACCGGACCTCGCGCCCGATCGCCCAGGCGAATTCCCGGTCCTTCTTCAGCTCACGATCCAGGCCCGGGGACGAGACTTCGAGGTCATACGGCTCGGGAATGAGCCCGGAGACGTCCAGCACGTCGCCCATCTCGCGGCTGAAGCGCTGACAGTCCGCGATGCCCACGCCGCCGGACTTGTCGACGTAAAACCGAAGGACCCACCGCCGCCCCTCGTGGCGCCACTCGGCGTCCACCAAGGACAGTCCGTGCGCCTCCAAGACCGGGGACGCCACGGCCTCGATGCGGCTGAGTCGTCCTTCCTGATCGCTCACCGCTCGATCGCCCCCCAACCTCAGAAAAAAAAGTGGGCAGAGCCCACTTTTGGCGACACTTTAGCACACGCTCCGGGGGCCCCGCAACGGGGGCCGGGCGGCGGCTAGGGCGTGGACAGCCGGGTGGCGATCTCCTTCACGGTATCGAGGACTTGGGCGCTGGGCACCTTGCGCTCCACCCGCGTGGCCCGCTCGCGGACCTCGATCACCCCTTCCTTCGCAAAGCCTTGCCCCACCGTGATTCGGATGGGACAGCCGAGGAGATCGGCGTCCTTGAACTTGACCCCGGCGCGCTCGTCGCGGTCGTCGATGAGCACCTGGAAGCCCGCCTGCCCGAGCTCGGCATAGAGGGACTCGGCGGCGGCGAGCTGCGACCCGTCCTTGCCCGCGATGGGTACGAGATGGACATGGAAGGGCGCCAGCGCCCACGGCCACACGATGCCGTCGGCGTCGTGGCGCTGCTCCACCGCGGCGGCGCAGATCCGCGCGGGACCGATCCCGTAGGAGCCCATCACGATCGGCTTCTGCTGCCCCTGCTCGTCGAGGTACATCGCGCCGAGCCCCACCGAGTACGTGGTGCCCAGCTTGAAGATGTTGCCGATCTCGATGACCCGCTCGATGGTGAGGGGCTCGCCGCACCGCGGACAGGCCTCGCCGGGCATGGCGACCTGCAGATCCACGAACTCCGCCGCGAAGTCCGCGCCGGGGGCAACGCCCGTGAAGTGCCTGCCCTCGCGATTGGCGCCGACCACGTAGCGTCCCTCCCGGAGCGACACGTCGGCGAGGATGCGCACGCCGTCGGGGGCCTTCACGGGGCCGATGGAGCCGGGCGCCACGCCCAGCGCCTTCCTGACCTCCTCGGGATGGGCGGGCCGCGCCTCGGCGCCGAGCGCGCGGGCGAGCTTTCGCTCGTGGAGCGCGTGGTCGCCGCGCACGAGCGCCAGCACCGGCCCCGCGGGACCGATGAAGAGCAGCGACTTGACGGTCAGCGCGGGATCGACGCCGAGCTGCGCCGAGACCTCGGCGATGGTGCGCGCGTTCGGCGTGGCGACCTCGACGGGCTCGCGCCAGGGCGCGGGGGGCGTGGCGGGCACGCCGCGGGCCAACTCCACGTTGGCGGCGTAGCCGCAGGCCGCGCAGAGCGCCACGTCGTCCTCGCCGGCCGCGCTCGGGGCCATGAACTCGTGGGAGCCGGAGCCGCCCATCATCCCGGGGTCGGAATCCACCACGATGTAGCGCACGCCGCAGCGCTCGAAGATCCGGCAATAGGCCTCATGATGGGCGCGGTAGGAGCGGTCCAGCGCCTCGGTGTCGGGATCCAGCGTGTAGGAGTCCTTCATGAGGAACTCTCGTGTCCGCAGCACCCCCGAGCGCGGGCGCGCCTCGTCACGCTCCTTGGTCTGGATCTGATACCAGATCTGAGGCAGGTCGCGGTAGGAGCGGATCTCCTTCGAGGCGATCCAGGCGATGACCTCCTCGTGCGTCATCCCGAGGCACATGTCGCGGCCGTAGCGGTCCTTCAGGCGGAACATCTCGGCGCCGATGGCGTCCCAGCGCCCCGACTGCTGCCAGATCTCCGCGGGATGGAGCACGGGCATGGTGATCTCCTGCCCCCCGATACGATTCATCTCCTCGCGAATGACGGTGTTGACCCGGTCGAGGACGCGGAGCCCCAGGGGCAGGTAGACGTAGATGCCGGCGGCGAGCTGGCGCACCAGCCCCGCCCGGACCATGAGGCGATGGCTCACCGCCTCCGCGTCGGCGGGATCCTCCCTGAGGGTCGGGATCAGGGAGCCCTTCCAGCGCACCGGGCTACCCTCCCGCGGGCTTGGGCGTGGGGACCTTGTTGGCGCCCTTCACGCCGGGCTCGTAGACGAGCCGGGCCACGGGCTTGCCCCCCAGGATGTGCGACTGGAAGATCTCGTCGAGATCCGACTCCTGCACGCCGTGATACCAGACATTGTCCGGGTAGGTCACGATCATGGGCCCGTGGCCGCACTGCGAGAAGCACCCGGCCTTGTTGATGCGGACCTCGGTGTGCTTGCCCGCGGTGGCGACGGCGGTGCGCAGCGTCTTCACCATCTTCTCGACGTCTCCCTGCTGGGGACAGGTCTCACCCGAGGTGCAGACGAAGACGTGACACGCGTACTGACCCATGGTCGGGGATCCTCGCTCGCTAGCGGAAAAAGCGCATGACGTCGATGCGCACCAGGTCGTTGTAGACGGCGAACACCATGAGCATGAGTAACAGGAAGAAGCCGACCTGCTGCGCCACCTCCCGCTTCCGCACGGAGAGTGGACGGCCCAGCACGGCCTCGCACAGGAAGAAGAGCAGGTGCCCGCCGTCGAGCATGGGCACGGGCAGGAGATTCAGGAGGGCGAGGTTCACGCTGATCACCGCGGTGAAGAACGCCAGATTCGGAAGCCCGTGGCGCGCCTGCTCGCCCGCGGCCTGGGCGATCTGGATGGGTCCGCCGATGTTCGAGCGGTCGAGCTGCCCGACCACGATCTTCCAGAGGCCCACCGCGGTGAGCACGGTGATCTCCACGGTCTTCTCGACGCCGTCGCGCACCGCCGCGATGGGGTTGGAGCGCACGTAGGTGGTGCTCGGCGCGGGACTGATGCCGATGCGACCCACCGTGGTCTCCTTGCCGTCCGGCCCGCGGTCCTTCACGCCCCGGGGCGTCAGGCGCACCTCGAGGATCTCCGTGCCGCGCCGCACCTGCACGCGCGTGGGCTGGTCGGCACGCCGGCTGATGGCCTCGGCGAGATCGTGCCACGTGACGATGGGACGTCCCTCGATGGCGAGCACGGTGTCCCCGCTCCGCAGCCCCGCCTGCTCGGCGGGGAAGCCGGCCACCGCGTCCCCGATGATCGCGGGGACGAGAGGCATCGCCCCGATGTCCCACACCTGCCGCTCGTCGCCGAAGAGGTCGCGCTCCGGCGTCTCCACGGGAGTCACCGTGACCTTGCGCTCGGCCCCGGCCGGGCCCGCGATGGTCAGGTCCACGGGCTTGCCCTTCCCGTCGCGGACCAGGCGAATCACCTCGTCCCAGTATTGGACGGGCCGACCGTCCACCGCGCGGAGCTGGTCGCCCGGCGCGAGCCCGGCGCGCGCCGCCGCGCTGTCCGGCGCCACCCCGCCCACCACGGCGGGGAGCGCGGGACGGCCCACCGTCATGAACACCAGGGCGAAGATCACCGCGGCGAGGACGAAGTTCATCCCCGGACCCGCGAACACGATGAGGAAGCGCGCGATGAGGGGCTTGGTGTTGAACGCCTTGCCGGGATCGACCTTCCCGGTGGCGCCGCCCTCCAGCGGATTCTCGTCGTCGCCCATCATCTTCACGTAGCCGCCCATGGGGATGGCGGAGAGGCAGTACTCCGTCTCGGGCCCGCGGTAGCGCCAGAGGACGGGGCCGAAGCCGATGGAGAAGCGCTCCACGCCGACCCCGCAGAGGCGGGCGACCACGAAGTGGCCCAGCTCGTGGATGACGATCAAGATTCCGATGACGATGATGAACGAGACGATGGATGTCGTCATCCTGCGGATCCTCCTGCCGCGAACGGGGCGGCGGCGGGCAGCCAGCCAGTCACGAGCCGGCGCGTCTCGCCGTCCACGTCCACGCACGTCTCGAGACCGTCCAGCCGCCGGGCGGGCACGCCGTCCAGGGCGCGCGCGATGAGCTCCGGGATCTGGACGAAGCGGATCTGCCCGGCGAGGTAGGCGGCCACCGCCACCTCGTTGGCGGCGTTGAGCACCGTGGGGGCCACGCCGCCGGCGCCGAGGGCCTGGCGCGCGAGGGTCAGGCACGGGAAGCGCTCGGCGTCGGGCTCCTCGAAGGTCAAGGCGCCCACGCGCGTGAGGTCGAGCCGCTCCGCCGCCGCGGGCAGCCGCCCGGGATACGTGAAGGCGTAGAGAATGGGAATCCCCATGTCGGCGACGCCGAGCTGGGCGATCACCGAGCCGTCGACGTACTCGACCATGGAGTGCACGATGGATTGCGGGTGCACGATCACCTGGACCCGCTCCGCCTCGAGGTCGAACAGCCATCGCGCCTCGATGACCTCCAGCCCCTTGTTCATGAGGGTGGCGGAATCGATGGTGATCTTGGCCCCCATCTTCCACGTGGGGTGATTCAGCGCCTGCTCCACCGTCACCTCGGCCAGCTCCGCCTTGCCGAGACGCCGGAACGGCCCACCGGACGCGGTGAGGAGGATGCGGTGTACCTCGGCGCGGTTGTGGCCCACCAGGCACTGGAAGATGGCGCTGTGCTCGGAGTCCACGGGCAGGAGGGCCACGCCACGCTCGCGCGCCGCCGCCGTCATCAGCGCCCCTGCCATCACCATGGGCTCCTTGTTGGCGAGCGCCACCGTCTTGCCGGACCGGATGGCCGCCATGGTGGGAAGCAGACCCGCCCCGCCCACGATGGCGGAGAGCACGAGATCCGCGTCCAGCTCGCCGGCCAGCGCGCTCAGCCCCTCGGCCCCGCGGAGAATCTCGGGGTGCGGCCGCGGCAGGAGCCGCGCCACCGCATCGACCGCGGCGGGATCGCTGAGGGCGAGGGCGCGGGGCCGGTGCTTGAGGCAGAGATCGGCGACCAGCTCGGGATTGGCGCCCCGCGCGGCGAGACCGTCCACGCGGAACTCGCCGGGAAACTGATCGACCAGCTCGAGGGCGCGCCGTCCGACCGAGCCGGTGGCGCCGAGGAGAATCAGGCGCTTCATGACATGCCCTGAGCGTGCGCCGCGTAGTAGAAGAGGATCGGCGTGTTGAAGAGCAGGCTGTCCACGCGATCCAGCACGCCGCCGTGCCCGGGGATGAGCCGGCCGGTGTCCTTGGTGTCCACGCTCCGCTTGAGGGCCGACTCCACGAGATCGCCCAGCTGGCCGGTGACACCGAGGAGCAAGCCCACGAGCAACGCCCCGGGCAGGGAGAGCGCAGGGAAGAACCACGCGCGCGCGATCACCGCGGCCAGGCCCGACACCACGAGCTGGGCCAGCGCCCCCTCCACCGTCTTCTTCGGGCTCACCCGGGGCGCCAGCGGATGGCGGCCCACCGCCGAGCCGACGAGATACGCGGCGGTCTCGCCGAGCCACGTCACCCACACCAGCAGCAGCACCCACTCCTCGCCCGATTCGAGGTCCCGGAGCCAGAAGGCGTAGCCCAGCAGCCAGTTCACGTAGCCGATGCCGAACACCGTCACCACCGCGCCCGCCCAGTCGATGCGGCCGCTCGGCGGCGGCCAGAGGAGCGCGGTCAGGGCGAGGAGGAGCACACCGGTCAGGACGACACGCTCGGAGATCGGCAGAGCGAAGCTGGCGGTGACCAGCGTGCCGCCGACCAGGCCCAGCGCGCGGAACACGCGCACCCCCGCGCGCTCGAACATCCCCGTGAACTCCCATTGTCCGAGCGCGGCGACCAGCACGACCGTGGCTCCGAACACCCAGATGGGCGCCCCCATGACGATCCAGATGAAGACGGGCAGGAGCACGAGGGTGCTCGCGGTGCGCCGCAGGAGGGCCGCGCCGCGGGACGACGCATGCGCCGGAGCGGGGATGGGCACGCCGACCTCGGCCATCACACCCGCCCGAAGCGGCGATCGCGGCGCTGATAGTCCGCCACCGCCATACAGAGGTCGCGCACGCCGAAGTCCGGCCACAGCGTGGGCGTGACCCACAGCTCCGTGTAGGCGATCTGCCACAGGAGGAAATTCGACACCCGCATCTCCCCGCTGGTGCGGATGAGGAGGTCGGGATCGGGCATGCCGTCGGTGTAGAGCGCCCTCGACACCGTGGACTCGTCGATCTGCTCCGGATCGACGGCGCCCGACCGGACGTCCTGAGCGAGTCGGCGCACCGCGTCCACGAGCTCGTCGCGCCCCCCGTAGTTGAGCGCGAGGACGAGGGTGAGGCCGGTGTTGCACGCCGTCTCCTCCACCACCTTGTCCACCCGCCGCCGCACACCGGCCGGGATCCCGGCGGCGCGCCCGATGACGCGGAAGCGCACGTTCTTGGCCTGGAGATCGGGCAGCTCCCCGTCGATGGTGCGCTCGAGGAGCGTCATGAGGAATGACACCTCGGTCTCCGGCCGCCGCCAGTTCTCCGACGAGAACGCGTAGAGGGTGAGGAAGTCGATCCCCAGCTCGCCCGCCGTGCGCACCGTCTCGCGCACCGCCGACACGCCCTGGTGGTGTCCGGCGATACGGGGCAGCCCCCGGCGGGTCGCCCAGCGGCCGTTGCCGTCCATGATGATGGCGACGTGGCGCGGGCGGGGCTGGGCGAGCACGCGCGTGCGGAGCTCGTCCTCGGGCAACCGGGAGAGCTCGGCGACGGAGGCGCGGGAGGCGGGGCGGAACGCCATGACCTCGAATCTTACCGGAGGCGCGGAAACCCTGCCAGGAAAAACAAATGTTTGGCGAGGCGCAGCCGCAAGGCGAGCCGAGCGGACACATGATGGGTGCCCGAGCGGAGCGAGGGTCGTTCAAGAGCGGTGCCGCTACAGCGCGAGGACCTCGCCCTCCTTCTTCTTGGCGAGCTCGTCGACCTTGGCGACGAACTTGTCCGTGCTCTTCTGGATGGCGTCGTGCCCCCGCCGCTCCTCGTCCTGGGACACCTTCTTGTCCTTGGCCAGGCCCTTCAGCTTGTCGTTGGCCTCGCGCCGGACATTTCTGATGGAGACCCGAGCCTCTTCGGCGAGCTTGTGCACGGTCTTGGCCAGCTGCTTGCGCCGCTCCTCGTTGAGGGTGGGCATGGTGAGGCGGATCACCTTGCCGTCGTTGGCCGGGGTGAGGCCGAGGTCGGACTTCGAGATCGCCTTCTCGATGTTGTGCATCTGGCTCGCGTCCCACGGCTGGATGAGCAGGGTCTTGGGGTCGGGCACGGAGACCGAGGCGAGCTGATTGATGGGGGTGAGGTTTCCGTAGGCCTCGACCCGGAGCGAGTCGAGCAGCGCGGTGTTGGCGCGCCCGGTGCGCACCCCGCCGAACTCGCGCGCGAGGAGGTCCACTGCCGCCTGCATCCGCGTCTCCATGTCCTTGAGCAGGGCTTCGTGCATGGCGCTCACTCCTTGAGGGGCGCGGCGTCCGCGGACACCACCGAGCCCACCGGCTCACCCATGACTATTCTCCGGATATTCCCACGACGGGTGAGGTCGAAGACCACGATGGGCAGCTTGTTCTCCATGCAGAGGGAGATGGCGGTGGTGTCCATCACCTGCAGCCCGCGGTTGAGGACCTCGATGTAGCCGATACGCGGCAGCCGGATCGCCGCCGGGTCCTTGGCGGGATCGGCGGTGTAGATCCCGTCGACCTTGGTCGCCTTGAGAATGGCCTCCGCGCCGATCTCCACCGCGCGCAGGGCCCCGGCGGTGTCGGTGGTGAAGAAGGGATTGCCGGTCCCCGCCGCGAACACGACCACTCGGCCCTTCTCGAGGTGGCGAATGGCGCGGCGGCGGATGTAGGGCTCCGCCACCGCCCGCATCTCGATGGCGGACAGGACGCGTGTCGGCACGCCCGCCTTCTCGATCGCGTCCTGGAGGGCGAGGGCGTTGATGACGGTGGCGAGCATGCCCATGTAGTCGCCGGTGGCCCGCTCCATCCCGCCCGCGCTGGCGGCCAGCCCGCGAAAGATGTTGCCCCCGCCGATCACCACCGCGATCTGCACGCCGAGGTCCACCACCTCGCGGATCTCCTCCGCGATGCGGGCCTGGGTGTCGGGATCGATGCCGTAGCCGCGGCTGCCCGCCAGAGCCTCGCCCGAGACCTTCAACAGGACCCGGCGGTAGGCGGCGGGCAACTACGCTCCCTCGCCCACCTGAAACCGTGAGAAGCGCTTCACCACCACGCGCTCGCCCATCTTGGAGGTGGCCTGGTCGACCATGTCCTTGATCCGAGTCTTGCCGGTCGCGTCCCGGATGAAGGGCTGGTCGAGCAGGACCTGCTCGGCGTAGAACTTCTCCAGCTTGCCCTCGATGATCTTGTCCAGCACCTGCGGCGGCTTCTTCTGGTCGGCCATCTGCTGGCGATAGATCTCACGCTCCTTCTCGACGACCGCGGCGGGCACCTGCTCCCGCGCCACGTAGCCGGGATTGGCCGCCGCCACCTGCATCGCGATGTCCTTCACCAGCTGCTGGAAGTCGGCGGTGCGGGCCACGAAGTCCGTCTCGCAGTTCACCTCCACGAGGACGCCGATCTTGGCCCCCGGGTGGATGTAGGCGTGCACCACGCCGTCCTTGGCGTCCCGATGCGCCTTCTTGGCGGCGTCGGCGAGGCCCTTCTTCCGCAGGAACTCCACCGCGCCCGCGAGGTCGCCCTTGGACGACTCCAGCGCCGCCTTGCAGTCCATCACCCCCGCTCCGGTCTGCTCCCGGAGCTCCTTCACCATCTCGGCCGCTGATGCCATGAGAACGGGTCTCCTCTCGACGCGGACTAGGCGTCGGCCTCGGCCGACGCGGTCATCTCGGCTTCCGTCACCATCGGCATGTCCGGCGAGGCGGGAATCTCCTCCGCCTCCTCCTTGGCCAGGGTGCCTCGCCCCTCGTTGACGGCGTCGGCCATGCGCGCGGTGATCAGCCGCACGGCGCGGATGGCGTCGTCGTTGCCGGGAATGGGGTAGTCGATGACGGTGGGGTCACAGTTGGTGTCCACGATGGCCACGATGGGAATGGCGAGACGGCGGGCCTCCTCGACCGCGATATCCTCCTTCTTCGGGTCGATGATGAAGACGGCCGAGGGCAGCCGGTCCAGGTTCTTGATTCCCACCAGGGCCTTCTCGAGCTTCTCTCGCTCGCGCTCGAGGCCCAGCACTTCCTTCTTGGGCAGGCGCTCGTACTCACCCGTCTCCTTCATCTCGTCGAGCTTCTTCAAGCGCGCGATGGACTTCCGGATCGTGGCGAAGTTGGTGAGGGTGCCGCCGAGCCAGCGGTGGTTCACGTAGAACATCCCGCAGCGCGCCGCCTCCTCCAGCACGGCCTCCTGCGCCTGCTTCTTGGTGCCCACGAAGAGCACCGAGCCGCCCTGGGCGGCGAGGTCGCGCATGAAGGCATACGCCTCGCGGAACTTCTTGAGGGTCTTCTGCAGGTCGATGATGTAGATGCCGTTGCGCTCGCCGAAGATGTACTTCTGCATCTTCGGGTTCCAGCGCTTGGTCTGGTGGCCGAAGTGCACCCCGGCCTCCAGCAGCTCCTTCATGGTCAGCGTGGCCATACGTCCGTCCTTTCGGTTCGCCTCCGACCGTCGAGCGGCGGGGCCCCCGGGGCCGCCGCGCTCCCCCGCCCGCCCCGAGGGGCAGCGAGGACCGAAGCTCGCGGTCGTGCGTGGTTGACTACGTGCCCTTCGACTCTATCCTACGTCGTGTACTTCGAATTCAGCCGCACGTACTCCTCGGTGAGGTCCGACGTCCACACGGAGTCCGCGCCGCTCCCCAGCCCGAGGTCGATGGTGATCGCGTACTCGCCGCTCCGCATGGTGGCCTCGACACGGTCCATGCGCGCGCCCGTCCGCGCCGCGCCCTTCTCCACGAGGGGCTCGTCGCCGATGCGGATGGCGACCCGCTCGGGGGCGATCCGGGCCGCGGTCTGCTTGCCGAGCGCCATCATGATGCGCCCCCAGTTGGGGTCGGCGCCGCAGATGGCGGTCTTCACCAGCGGTGAGTTGGCCACGCTGCGGGCGGCGATGAGAGCCTCGCGACGCGTCCGGGCCCCCCGCACGCGCACCTCCACCAGCTTGGTGGCGCCCTCGCCGTCCTGCACGAGCATGCGGGCGAGCCGGCCCGCCACCGCCTCCAGGGCGGCGCGGAACTGGGCCAGGCCGCGGCCGCCGCGCTCGAGGGGCGTGTTCTCGGCAAGCCCATTGGCGAGCACGGCCACCGTGTCGCTGGTCGACTCGTCGCCGTCCACCGTCACGCGGTTGAACGAGCGATCCATGGCGCGCCGGAGCGAGACCTGGAGCGCGTCGGCGGCGATGACCGCGTCGGTGGCCATGAAGCAGAACATCGTCGCCAGGTGCGGCTCCAGCATGGCCACGCCCTTGGCGATGCCACCGATGGTCACGGGACGGCCGCCCAGGTCCACCCGGAGCGCCGCCTCCTTGGCGATGGTGTCCGTGGTCATGATGGCCTCGGCCGCGCTGCGGCTGCCCTGGGGCGACAGCGCCTTCACGAGCTTGGGCAGGGCCGGGCGAACCTTGTCCATGGGCATGGGCTGACCGATCACGCCGGTGGCGGCGATGAGCACGCGCTGGGGGGGAATGCGGAGGTGCTCGCCCACGATGCGGGTCATCTCCCGGGCGTCGCGGATCCCCTGCTCGCCGGTGCACACGTTCGAGCAGCCGGAGGACGCCACGATGGCCTGGGCCTGGCCACCCTTCACGTGCTCGCGCGAGACCAGGACCGGCGCGCCCTTGACCTGATTGGTGGTGAACACCGCCGCCGCGCGCGCAGGCGACGAGGAGTAGATGAGGGCCAGATCCTTCTTGCCGCTCGGCTTGATGCCGGCGGTGACCCCGGCGGCGAGGATGCCGGGCACGGCGGTGATCCCGCCCTCGAGCCACTGAAAATCGCTCATGCCTGGCGTGCCCGTCAATGGAGGGTTGGACGGGGCTACGGATAGACGGGCGGCGCGTCGAGCCCCGTCCGCTCGTCCCACCCCATCATGACGTTCAGGCTCTGGACGCCGTTGGCCGAGCCCCCCTTGCCCAGATTGTCGAGGGCGGACACGCACACCGCGCGTCGGGTGCGCGGATCGACCACCACGGTGACGTCGCAGAAGTTGGAGCCCACGATGTGCCGCGTGGTGGGCCGCTCGCCCTCCGGCAGCACGCGCACGAACGGCTCGCCCGCGTAGAACTCGCCGTAGAGGGCCTGGAGATCGGCGGTGGTGACGCTCCGGGTGAGCGGAACCGAGGCGGTCGTGAGAAGTCCGCGGTTCAGCGGGATCAGGTGCGGGGTGAAGCCCACCACCACCGGGCCGCCGGCCAGCGCGGAGAGCTCCTGCTCCATCTCCGGCGTGTGCCGGTGCGTGGCGATGCCATACGCCTGCACGTTCTCGTTGGCCTCGGTGTACAGATACATGGGATCGATCTTCCGCCCCTGCGCCCCCGCGCCGGTGACCCCGGACTTGCCGTCCACCACGATGCCCTCGCGCGCGCCGATGCCGCTCTTCATGAGCGGCGCGGTGGCGAGGATGGCGCCCATGGGATAGCAGCCGGGGGAGGCGATCAGGCTGGCCTGAGCGATGGCCTTGCGGTGCAGCTCGGGCAGCCCGTAGACCGCCTCCGCGAGGCCGGCGGGGTCGATGTGGGGCGCCTTGTACCAGGTGGTGTAGAGCGAGCCGTCGCGCAGCCGGTAGTCGGCGGAGAGATCCACGACCTTTCGGCCATGGCGGCGGAGCACCGGTACCGCGCGCTGCGATTCCATGTGCGGCAGCGCGAGGAACACGACATCGGCCTCCGCGGCCAGCCGCTCCGCGTCGACTTCCTGGAACGTGAGCGAGGAGAGGCTACGGAAGTGCGGAAAGACCTTGTCGAGCCGCTCGCCGGCCAGCCGCTCGGAGGTGACGGCGGTGAGCTGCACCTTGGGGTGCACGGACACGAGGCGGAGCAGCTCCGCCCCCATGTATCCGCTGGCTCCGGCGACGGCGACGCGCAGCACGGCCGTGCTACCGCTTGGAGTACTGGAACTTGGACCGCGCGCCGGGCTGGCCGTACTTCTTCCGCTCCTTCATGCGCGGGTCACGGGTGAGGAGCCCCGCCCGCTTGAGCGTCTGCCGGAGCTGGAGGTCGAACTGCAGCAGCGCGCGGGCGATCCCGTGCCGCACCGCGCCCGCCTGGCCGGTCGGCCCGCCCCCGCCCACGTTGATGCTGGCGTCGAACTGGCCGAGCGTGTTGGTGAGCTGGAGCGGCTGGCAGATGATCATCCGCAGCGTCTCGCGGGGGAAGTAGTCCTCGAAGGGGCGCTGATTCACGCGAATGGCGCCCCCGCCCGGCCGGAGCCAGACGCGCGCCACCGAGGTCTTGCGCCGCCCGGTGCCGTAGTACGTGGTCGCTGCTGCCATGTCGCTCCCCGTTCTCGCTTACTTCGAAAGTGGCTCGGGCTTCTGGGCGGCGTGCGGATGATCGGCGCCGCGATACACCTTCAGCTTCTTCACCATGGCGCGTCCCAGGCGTCCCTTGGGCAGCATGCCCTGCACCGCCCACTCGATCACGCGCTCGGGATGGGTGCGGATCATCTTGTCGGCGCTCACCTCGCGCAGCCCGCCGATGTAGCCGGTGTGCCAGCGGTAGACCTTGTCGGTCATCTTGCGCCCGGTGAGCTGAATCTTCTCGGCGTTGATCACCACCACGTGGTCGCCCGTGTCCAGATGCGGGGCGAACGTGGGCTTGTGCTTCCCGCGAAGGATGGTGGCCACCTGCGTGGCGAGGCGACCGAGCACCCGACCCTCCGCGTCGACCAGGTACCACTTCCGCTCGATCGACTCTTCCTTCGGCATGACGGTCGGCATGAATCCTCCCTGAGATCGGCAACACGTCATACTAGGGGTCGAGTCGAATTCTGTCAACCCTTTCGTACCTTTCTCCCACGCCCCTCCTCCGCGGGGCGCGTCTTTCCCGGCCAGGGGCACAGCGCTCGCACGCCACATTCCGGGCACTTGGGACGCATGGCGTGGCAGGTCCGCCGCCCATGCCAGATCAGGAGATGGCTGGCGTGGGTCCACTTGGACCGGGGGACGAGGGCGCAGAGGTCGTCGTGAATGTCCTCCGGGTCGGTAGCCCGGGTGAAGCCGAGACGCTGTGACACGCGCGTCACGTGGGTGTCCACGGGGAAGGCGGGAACACCGAAGGCGTTGCCGAGCACGACATTGGCGGTCTTCCGGCCCACGCCCGGCAGCTTGGTGAGATCCTCCAGCGTGCGCGGCACCTCCCCACCGTGGCGCTCGATCAGGGCGCGCGCCATGCCCAGCAGCGCCTTCGCCTTCGCCTTGTAGAAGCCCGTGGAGTAGATCTCGCGCTCGAGCCGCGCGGGCGGCGCGCTGGCCCAGTCCAGCGCGCGGCGATAGCGCGGGAACAGGTCCGCCGTCACCTGGTTCACGCGCTGATCCGTGCACTGCGCGGAGAGGATGGTGGCCACCAGGAGCTCCAGCGGATTGCTGAAGTCGAGCTCGATGCGGGCATCGGGATACATGGTCTGAAGGCGCGCCATCACGCGGGCGGCGCGGCGCTTGCGGTCGGGGCCGGGTTCGGGCATGCGCGCTCCTTTCTGAAGGACTCAGCGGCGCGGCGGCGGGGCCGCGGCGATCTCCACCCGCCCCGGCGCGATGCGGAGCGAGGGAATCGTGACGGGCACGGGCAGGCGGCGCAGGCGCGGCGTGGGATCCAGGTGTCGCACGATCCAGCCCACCAGGAGCTCGGGCAGCGCCACGCCCCCGAGCCGGACCTGGGAAATATCGAGGGCGAAGGGCGCTCCGCGGACGCCCGGCACGAAGCGGACACGGGCGGCGAGCGTGGGGCCCCGGCCCAGTCCGACGCTCATCCGCGCTTCTCCGGCGCCGAGCGCGAGCCCGGCCCGGCTCATGCCTCGCTGCGCCCGCAGGAAGGCGAGGAGATCCGCCTCGTCGACGCGCAGCCGCTCCACCGTGAGGCCTTCCAGGTCGAGGATCTCGAGCCGTCCCGTCGCGGCCAGCCGGCCCGGGTTGAAGCGGAGGCGATGTGCCACCACGCGCAGATCGCGGACCCGCAGGGCCGGCCGTCCGCGCGCGTGCTCGCCCACGAGGGCGGAGTCGGCCTCGAGCACCACACGATCCACCTCGCCGCGCCGGAGCGCGTCCGGCTGATGCTGCGCCTTCACGGCGAGGCCCAGCGGCTCGCGCGCGAAGTCGGTCAAGTACTCCGTGGCGGCGGCGGAGAGTCGGGCCGCGAGCTCCTCGGCGGAAAGGTGCTCCACCGGGGGGGGCCGACGCACGCGCACCATGCCCTCGCTGCGGTCCGGCAGCGGGAACCGCGCCACGACCGGGTACGCGGCGGCGAGCCACGGATCGCCGCCTTCGAACGCGCGCATGATGCGCTCGGCCTTGTCGGACGCGGCATCGGGGCCCTGATCGCCGGTCTTGACGATGGCGGCGTCCACCCCGAACGGGCTCGCGTCCCACGCCCGCATGAACGTGATGGGCAGGCGGTCGCGCAGCGCCTCGTAGCGGAAGTTGGAGACCGAGAAGTAGTTGTCGTTCGGCACGACGGAGACGCGCGGCACGCCTCCGGGGAACTCACGAATCAAGGCGGCCAGCACCTCCGCGTGCTTCCAGTCGGCGCCCACCGGCGGATCGGCCATCACCAGGGGAACGAGAAACGCCCTCAGGTGCGGCGCCGGCGGCACCGCGAACGCGGTGGCGGACACCTGGATGAGCCCGAGCAGCACCGCGGCAGCCATGACCGGGCGCCGGGCGCGGGGCCCGAGCCCGGCAATACCCGCGGCGGCGGCCAGCGCCAGCGCCGGCACGAGCGGCAGCGCGTAGCGGAAGTTCTTGTTCTGGATCAGGATGAAGATCACCCAGGGCAAGAGCGCGGCCCACACGAGCCCGCGCGACCCGGGCCGGCGGCGCACGGCCCAGACGCCCCAGAGCGCGAGCAGACCCGAGATCACGCCGAACAGCGGAACGTACACCCGCGGATAGAAGAGGATCGCCGGCATGGTCAGAGCCGGCGGCGATTCGACGGCCTGCTTGAAGGACCGGTTCATGATCTGCATCGGCAGGCCGGCGAGCCGCGGCCCGTACCACGGCAAGGCCAGCAGCGCGCCCACGCCGAGCGCGAGGGCGAGCCCGCGCAACCGCGCCCGGCGATCCGGGGCGCGCCAGCCCCGCCATGCGAGCCAGAGGATCGGCGGCAGCAGGTACACCGCGAAGGGAGGCTTCACCAGCATGCCGAGACCAAGCGCGAGCCCGAGCGCGACGGCCCGGGCGGTGGTGGGCGCCGCCTCGACACGCACCACGAGAGCCAGGGCCAGGGCGACCATCGCGGCCAGGGGCAGATCGAGCTGGAAGCGCAGGAGCGAGAAGACGACGAAGGGCGCGGTGGCGAAGAGCACCGCGCCGAGCCTCGCCGCGGCTTCGTCGGCGAGGAGCCGGCGCCCCGCCTCCCAGACCGCGAAGGTCCCGATGACGAGAAAGCCCCAGATCACCGCCTGCGCGGTCAGGGGCGTCACCGGCCCCACGAAGTAGGCGAGCCCGGTGGCGCACAGCACCAGGGGCGGATAGAAGCTCGACATGGCCACGATCTCGGCGTATCGGTCCCGCGCGGGGTCGGCGAGGATGCGGTGACAGTCCAGCGCCCGCTCGAGGTGATTGGCGTGGTCCCATTCCGCGGGCCGCCGGTCGAGACTCACCCAGACGGCCATGACCACCCCCAGGCCCACGAGGAGCAGCGTCAGAAGGGCCAGCGATCGCGCGACGCCGTTCCGCCCCACGCGGGCTCTCAGCGCGGCAGGGCGAGGGCGCGGCGGATGCTCTCGATGCGGCTCGCGACCTCGGCCGGGGGAAGGGGCGCCGGCTCGTGCTGCACGCGCCACACCGGCCAGCGCGGCTCGGGATCATCGGCGAGCCGGGGAATCAGGTGCCAGTGGACGTGGGGGACCTGATTACCCAGCAGCTCGTAGTTCATCTTCACGGGCTGGTAGACCACGCACAGCGCCTCGGCCATCCGGTTCACGTCCTCGATCAGCCGCGCCCGCTCCACCGTGGACAGCTCGTAGAGCTCCGTCGCGTGCCAGCGCAGGACCACGAACACCCAGCCGGGGAAGAACTGGTCGGGATTGAGGTAGGCGCGGCAAGCGTCCAGGTCGGCGATGAAGAGCTCACCCTCGCCGGCCACCCGCTCGCAGAGCTCGCAGGCGGACGCGGTCACCGGGCGCGTTCGGCGAGGAAGCGGCCGATGCGGGCCAGGCCCTCTTCGATCCGCTCCAGTGAGTTGGCATAGGCGAAGCGGAGATACCCTTCGGCGTTCTTGCCGAAGTCCACGCCCGGGGTGGTCGCCACGCGGGTGGCCTCGAGGATGTCGAAGGCGAAGCGCAGGGAGTCGCCGGTGAAGCGCCGCGCGTTGGCGAGCGTGTAGAACGCCCCGGTGGGCAGGGCGCCGACACCGAGCCCGATCCGACGGAGTCCCTCCACCATCACCCGGCGCCGCTGGTCGAAGATGGCGCGGAAGCGCGCGGCGTCCGGCCCCGCCTCGCGCAACGCGGCCAGCGCCGCCCACTGCACGAACTCGTTGCTGGAGATGAAGAAGTTCCCGTGCAGCGCGGTCAGCGCGGGCATGAACTCGCGCGGCGCGATGACGTAGCCGCAGCGCCACCCCGTCATCGCATAGGCCTTCGAGAAGCCGTTGAGCACGAACGCGCGATCGGTGAACTCGAGGATGGTGTGCTCGGCGCCCTCGTAGGTGAGGCCGTGATAGATCTCGTCGGACACGATCCACTTGCCGAGCCCCGCGAGCGCGGCCAGCCGGTCGGGCGCCAGCACCGCGCCGGTGGGGTTGGCCGGCGAGTTGATCAGGAGGGCCCGGGTGCGCGGGGTGAGGGCCGCCGCCACCGCGTCGGCGTGGAGCTGGAAGCCGTCGCCCTCCCCGACGTCCACGAACACCGGCTCCGCCTCCGCGTACTTCACGAACTTCGGGTAGCACGCGTAATGGGGGTCCGACAGCACGACCTGATCGCCGCGCTCGAGCAGGGCCCCGAAGAGGAGGAGCATGGCGGGCGAGGTCCCCGCCGTCACGAGGATCTGCTCGGGCGAGATCGTCACCCGGTAGCGCGCGTGATAGTGCTCGGCGATCGCCTCGCGCAACGGCAGGAGGCCCAGCGGGTGGGCGTAACGAGTACGGCCGTCCTTCAGGGCCCTCTCGGCGGCCTCGCGGATGACGGGCGGGGTCTCGAAGTCGGGCTCACCGAACTCGAGGTGGATGACGTCCGCGCCCTCGCGCTCGAGGGCCTGGGCCCTCTGGAACACCTCCACCGCAAGAAACGGCTCGATCTCCCGCGCGCGCCGGGCGATCACCGCCGCCGCCCCCGGGGTCGGCCGGCGAGGCGGAGCCGCGCGGACAGGATCTCGGCAAGCATGCGCGGGCCGTCCTTCAGCACGCCCACCTTGGAGCCGGGCTGATCGGCCCAGTTCACGGGCACCTCGGCGATGCGATACCCCGCGCGCTCGGCCCGGAGCAAGAGCTCCACGTCGAACCCGAAGCCGTCGGTGCGAAGGGCGGCGAAGAGCGCGTCGGCCACGGGGCCGCGGAAGAGCTTGAAGCCGCACTGGGTGTCCACCACCGAGCGCACGCCCACCGCGCGCGTCGCGCCGTGGAACAGGCGGCCGGAGAGCCGGCGATGCGCCCGGGCGCGCACCACCACCGAGGGATCGGGCAGCGCGCGCGAGCCCACCGCGATGTCGGCCCCGGCCTGAATCGCCGCCTCCAGCCGCTTCACCTCGACGATGGGAGTGGCGCCGTCGGCATCCGCCATGAGCCGGAGCGAGCCACGGGTGTCGCGCATGCCCGCGCGCACCGCCGCGCCCTTGCCTCGGTTGCCGGGGTGGACGAGGACGCGCAGCGCGGGGTGCTCGGCCGCCATCTCCTCCACTCGCGCCGCGGTGTCGTCGCGGCTGCCGTCGTCCACCACCAGCACCTCGTACGGCTCGTCGCGGCCGTCGAAGTAGCTCAGCACCTCGTAGAGGTAGCGGGGCAGACGCCGGGCCTCGTTGTAGGCGGGGATCACCACCGACCAGCGCGGCGAGGGCGGCGCGGCGCGCACCCCCTCAGAGCCCGAGCCGGCCGTCGGCGCGCCGCCGGCGGCGGGCGACGCCGGTGCGCTGCGCGGCCAGGACCACCGCGTGGGCCACCGCGGGCGCGACGTTCTTGTTGAACACGCTGGGGATGATGTACTCGGGCGACAGCTCCACCTTGCCCACGCAGTCGGCGATGGCGTGCGCGGCGGCGATCTTCATCTCGTCGTTGACGCTACGGGCGCGCGCATCGAGGAGGCCGCGGAAGAAGCCGGGGAAGCACAGCACGTTGTTGATCTGGTTCGCGTAGTCGGAGCGGCCGGTGGCGAGCACCCGCACGTGGCGCTCCGCCTCCTCGGGACGGATCTCGGGGTCCGGATTGGCCATCGCGAACACGATGCGGTCGCGGGCCATGCTGCGAACGTCCTTGGCGGTGAGCACGTTGGGCACGCTGAGCCCGATGAACACGTCGGCCCCCCGGACGGCGTCGGCGAGCCGGCCGCGGACGTTTCGTGGATTCGTGGCGTCCGCCACCCAGCGCTTCATGAAGTCCATGCCCACGGTGCGGCCCCGGTGAATGGTGCCGTGCTCGTCCACCCCGATGATCTGCTTGACGCCCACCGCGAGGAGGATCTTGATCGTCGCCGTCCCCGCCGCGCCGACCCCGGAGACCACGACCCTGAGTCGCTTGCGGTCCTTCTTGACGATCTTGAGCGCGTTGAGGAGCGCGGCGAGCACCACCACCGCGGTGCCGTGCTGGTCGTCGTGGAATACCGGGATGTCCAGCTCCTTGCGAAGCCGGCTCTCCACCTCGAAGCAGCGGGGCGCCGAGATGTCCTCGAGGTTGATGCCGCCGTAGCCGGGCGCGATGTGCTTGACCGTCTCGACGATCTTGTCGACGTCCTTGGTGTTGAGGCAGATCGGAAAGGCGTCCACCCCGGCCAGCTCGCGGAAGAGCATCGCCTTGCCTTCCATCACCGGCATGGCCGCCTCCGGCCCGATGTCGCCCAGGCCGAGCACCGCGGTGCCGTCCGTCACCACCGCCACCGAGTTGTTCTTGATGGTCAGCGTGAACGCCCGGGAGGGATCCTCCTTGATGGCCATGCACACCCGCGCCACCCCGGGTGTGTAGGCCATGGAGAGATCGTCGCGGGTGCGGATGGGCACCTTGCTCTTGATCTCGATCTTGCCGCCCAGGTGCATGAGGAAGGTGCGGTCGGAGATGTTCGCGACCTTGATCCCGGCGAGGCTTCGCAGGGTGTCGATGATGTCCTGACCGTGCTGGCTGTCGCTGGCCTTGATCGTGATGTCGCGAAGAATGCGGCCGCCCGTGACCTCGACCAGGTCCACCGCCCCGATGTCGCCGCCCGCTTTGCCGATGGCGGAGGTGACCCGGCCCAGCATGCCGGGCTTGTTCTCTATCTCCAGCCTCACGGTGAGGCTGTAGGAGGCGCTTGGAACGGCGGTCGCCATCGGGTTCCTCGTCGGGGGGCTGGGCCACGCATCGGCGTCCCGCACCCATCGGGTATCGATTCCGCCCGGGGGAGTCCCCTTCGTTGACCGGGCGTGACTGCCATGGTATCCCACCGACGTGGCTTTGCGCACCCTTCTGGCGGGGCTCCTCGTCGCCCTCCTCGCCACCGCCGCTCCGGCCGTTTCGCGACGATGGGTGCCCGTTCCCGACAAGAGCGCGGTGGAGTTCTCGGCCACCCATCCGATCGGGGACTTCAGCGGACGCGCCGAGGGCGTCACCGGGGAGTTCCAGGCCGACCCCTCCGATCTCAAGGTGGGGGTGACCGGCGTGCTCCGGGTTCGCGTGGCGGCCCTGCGCACCGGCGAGGCAGGACGCGATCGCGACATGCGGAAGCTGCTCGAGGCCGACAAGCACCCGGAGATCCGGTACACGGTGAGCGCCATCGAAGGGTCGTTCAACTCGATGACGCCGACCGCCGACGTGCTGCTCACCATCAAGGGCGGAATGTCCATCCGTGCCGTCGAGCGCCCCATGACCTTTCTCGGCCGCGCGCGCCTGCGGGACGATCGAATCTGGGTGCGCGGTGAATCACGCCTGCGCCTGACCGACTTCGGGATGACCCCTCCCTCGCGCCTGTTCTTCAAGGTGGGCGACGAGGTGCTCGTCAGGTTCGACGTGACGCTCGAGCACCGGGAGTGACCCCCGGCCCACTCGAATACTTCTGCCACCTCCCTCGTCTCTCTCGTGCCGCCGCCGGGCGGAAACCACGGCGTGATGCACGGGGTTTCACGTCACACGGCGCTGAAACCCTGGAGGCTGCGGCTCACTCTAAATGTCTGAGGGGCGGTGTGCACGGACCTAGGGGCGTGCCGATCGGGCACGAGAAGCGGAAGGGTGCGATGACCTTTAGGGACAGCGAGAACCAGAATACGGTCGAAGGGACGACCACTTGGCCCTCGACCCATGAGGCGAGGGACAAGCGGCGGAGCCCCGCCGAGGTGCTCCGCCCGAAGACGGACCGGTTCACGGGGGGGAGCGAGGAGCCCGCAGACGAGGCGCCGGCGGAGGAGTCCAGCCTCAGCGAGGAGCAGCTGCGGCCCTCACCCGCCGAAGGTGAGGATCCGGTACGAATTTACCTGAAGGAGATCGGCAAGGTCCGCCTGCTCAATGCGCGGCAGGAGGTCGAGATCGGCCAGCGCATCGAGGCCGGTCAGATCAAGCTGCGGGGGGCCCTGGCCGACATCCCCATGGCGGTGGATCGCCTCCTCACCCTGGTCGACCGGCTGCGGCGGTCCGAGATTCCCCTGGACGACGTCATCATCCTGCCCGAGGGGGGCGAGCCGAGCCCCGAGCAGGTGCGGCCCATCATGAGCGCGTTTGCGCGGATGCGCCGCCTGGAGCGCGAGAACGCACGGCTGCGGGAGTCTCTGGCCGCGAAGCGGCGGGCCGCGTCGACGCGGGCGAACTACCTCAAGTGGATCGCCCAGAATCGGGCCGCGGTGCGGAGCATCGTGGAGCGGCTGCCGCTGAAGCCCGCGCTGATCGACGGGCTCGTGGTGGAAGTGCGCCGCCTCGCCGAGCGCATGCGCTCGGCCCGTACCCCGGCGGAGCTGCGCCCCATCGAGGCCGAGGCCGGCATCGCGCGCAAGCCCCTGCTCGCCGCGCTGACCGAGATCGAGGCCCATGACCGCGTGGTGCGTCAGGCGAAGAAGGAGCTGATGGAGGCCAATCTCCGTCTGGTGGTCTCTGTGGCCAAGCGGTACCTCGGGAGCGAGCTGTCGCTGCTGGACCTGGTCCAGGAGGGCAATCTCGGGCTCATGAAGGCGGTGGACCGCTTCCAGTATCGGCGGGGGTTCAAGTTCTCCACCTACGCCACGTGGTGGATCCGCCAGGCCATCACCCGGGCCATCGCCGATCACTCGCGCACCATCCGCATCCCGGTGCACATGGTGGAGACGCTCAACCGCATCTCGCGTGTGAACCGTCTCATGGTGAACGAGATGGGGCGTGAGCCCACGCCGGAGGAGCTGGCCCGGCGGACCGGGGTGCCCGCGCGCAAGGTGCGCCTGATTCTCGAGTCCTCGCGGAAGCCGCTGTCGCTGGAGACGCCCATCGGCGAGGATTCGGACCTGGGCGACTTCCTCGAGGACAAGTCCGCGGAGTCGCCCAATGACACCCTGATCAGCCAGGATCTGACCAATCAGGTGGACCGGGCGCTTGCGACCCTGTCGCCGAAGGAGAAGGAGATCCTGCGGCTGCGGTTCGGCATCGGCGAGGAGGGGGAGCACACGCTGGAGGAAGTCGGCAAGCGCTTCTCCGTCACGCGCGAGCGCATCCGGCAGATCGAGACCAAGGCGCTGCGGAAGCTACGGCATCCCCTCCGCGGCCGCGCCTTGAAGGCGTTCGTCGAGAACTGACGCGTACCCCCTGGCGCTCTCTCCTCACCGAGGAGGGAGCGTCAGGGCCCCGCCCATCGCGGCGGGGCGCAGCCCGCGCTAGACCGGCATGACGCCGTGCTTCTTCCAGGGGCGCTCGACCTTCTTGGTCCGGGCCATCTCGAGCGCGCGCATCAGGACGGGGCGGGTTTCCCGGGGATCGATGACGTCGTCGATGAACGCCCCACCCGCGGCGATGTAGGGGTTGATCAGCTTCCTGAACTCCTCCACTCGGCGCGCCCGCTCCTCGTCCGGGTTCGCGGCGGCCGCGATCTCTTTCCGGAAGATGATGTTGGTCCCGCCCTCGGGGCCCATCACGGAGATCTCCGCGGTGGGCCAGGCCACGATGAGGTCGGGCTCGTAGGCCTTGCCGCACATGACGAAATAGCCGGCGCCGTAGGCCTTGCGCAACACCACCGTGAGCTTGGGCACGGTCGCCTCGCTGACGGCGTAGAGCATCTTGGCGCCGTGGCGGATGATCCCTTGCCGCTCGACCTTGGACCCCACCAGGAAGCCCGGCACGTCCTGGAGGAACAGAAGGGGAATGTGGAAGGCGTCGCACAGCATGATGAAGCGCGCCGCCTTGTCGGCCGCGTCCACGTCGAGGGCCCCGCCCAGCACCATGGGCTGGTTGGCGACGATGCCCACCGGGCGCCCGCCCAGCCGCGCCAGCGCGGTGACGAGGTTCCGGGCCCAGCCGGGCTTGAGCTCGAAGAGGCGGCCGTGGTCCACGATGGCGGCGATGACCTTCTTCACGTCGTAGGCGCGCCGGGCGCTGTCGGGCACGAGGGTCAGCAGCGACTCCTCCATGCGGTCGGCGGGGTCGTCGCACGGAATCACGGGCGGGGGCTCGAGGTTCGACGACGGGAAGTAGGAGAGATACTCCTTGATGGCGTCGATGCAGGCGGCGTCATCCGCCACTTCGAGATCGGCCACGCCGGAGATCTCGGTGTGCACCTTGGACCCGCCCAGCTCCTCGGGCGTGACGTCCTCTCCCACCACCGCCTTCACCAGCGGCGGGCCGCCCAACGCCATGTGGCTGGTTCCCTTCACCATGGGAACGAAGTCCGAGAGCGCGGGGATGTAGGCGGTACCCGCGGCCCCGGGCCCCATCATGGCCGCCACCATGGGCACCACGCCCGACATGATGGATTCCTCTCTGAAGAGGAAGCCCGATCCGGCGAAGGTCGAGCCGATCGCCTCCTGGATGCGCGCCCCGGCCGAGTCGATGAGCCAGATCATGGGCATGCGCTTGGAGAGGGCGATCTCCCGGGCGCGATTGCACTTCACCTCGGCGGTGCGGCCCATGGATCCCGCCATCACCGTGAAGTCGTAGGCGATGAGGGAGGCGGGTCGGCCGCCGATCGTGCCGAAGCCGGTGATGACACCGTCGGCCGGCGTCTCCCTGCCCTTCATGGCGGGGGACACATTGGCGTGGGTGGCGAGGAGACCGATCTCCTGGAAGGAGCCCTCGTCGAAGAGCCGCTCCACGCGCTCGCGGACGGTGAGCTTGCCGTCCGCATGCTGCCGGGCGACGGCCTCGGGACCGCCCATGGCGAGCGCCCGCTCCCGCCGCATCCGTAGCTCCTCCACCAGCTCCTTCATGTCCATGGCGCGGGGCCCGCTCGCCCGGCTAGCCCTTCACGACCGCCGTGCGGTAGGTGTTGATGCCGGTGTCGGGCGGAGAGCCGCTGATGAGGGTGAGCATCGTCGCCACCTCGCTCCGATGATGGGTGGCATGATTGACCACGTGCAGGAGCAAAGGGCCGAGCGCCACGCGGAACGCCGCGCCCTCCGTGTTCCGGTAATCCACCGCGCGCGTGAGGTCGGCATCCTTCAGGCCATCGACGAAGGCGCGCTGCTCCGCCTCCAGCGCGTCCCACTTCTGCCGGAGATCGCTCATGGACGTGAAGTCCGCGTCCCCGGCGAGGCGCGTGGGCGCGCTCCCCTTCCAGCGGGCGAGCCAGACCGCGTCCGCGGCGTAGAGATGCGCGAACATGGCCTTGAGGGTGGGAAAGCTCCAGTGCGTTCCCATGTCGCGGGTCGCCTCCGCGCCGAGCCCGGCGGCGATGCCGAAGAGGCGGCGATTGGCCCAGCGGTGGTAATCGTACTGCTCGCGGATCAGCCCTGCGCTCATGGCCGGCTAGTCCATGACGGCGACAGTGTCGCCTTCCTGCACCGTCTGGCCCTCGGCGACCTTGATCTCGCGCACTACCCCCGCGCGGGGCGCCTCCACCGGAATCTCCATCTTCATGGACTCGAGCACGATGACGGGATCGCCGGCGGCGACGGGATCGCCCGCCTTGCTGGTGATCTGGAACACGACCCCGGTGATGTGCGCCTTCACGTCCTCAGGCATTGAACGCTCCTTGTTCGACCATCTGGGTATGCACCCGGCCCCCCCGGAACGCCGCGCTCGCGAGCACGCGCCGGTGGAACGGCAGCACCGTGCGCACGCCTTCCACGACGAAGGCGTCCAGCGCCGCGGTCATCCGCGCGATGGCCTCCTCCCGCGTGTCGCCCCGGGTGACGAGCTTGGCCAGGAGCGGATCGTAGTGTACTGAAACCTGTACCCCTTCGGCGACCCCGCATTCCACCCGTATGCCGGGGCCCTGCGGGAGCTCGAGCCGGCTGATGGGGCCCGGGGACGGCAGGAAACCCTTGGCGGGATCCTCTGCGTAGATGCGGCACTCGATGGCGGCGCCGCGCTGGACGACATCTTCCTGGCGCCACGGCAGCGGCTCTCCGGAGGCCACGCGAAGCTGGGCCTGGACCAGATCGAGCCCTGTCACCTCCTCGGTCACCGGATGCTCGACCTGGAGCCGCGTATTCATCTCGAGGAAATAGAACTCGTCCCCCTGCACGATGAACTCCATGGTCCCCGCGTTGGCGTAGCCCACTGCCCGGGCTCCCGCCACCGCGGCCGCGACCAGGCGCGCCTTCACGCCCGGCGAGAGCGCCGGCGCGGGGCTCTCCTCCACCAGCTTCTGATGGCGCCGCTGGATCGAGCACTCGCGCTCGTACAGATGGACGACCCGACCCTGGGCATCACCGAACACCTGCACCTCGACATGGCGGGGCTCAGTGAGATAGCGCTCCAGGAAGAGCGCCCCGGACCCGAAGGCGGCCTGGGCCCGGCGCTGGGCCGAGGACCACGCCGCGGGCAGCGCAGCCGCGTCCGCCACCCGCACCATGCCGATGCCGCCGCCGCCCGCGGCGGCCTTGAGCATGAGCGGGTAGCCGATCTCGGCGCCCACCCGCTCGGCATCGGCAAGGGAATCGAGCGCGCCGGCGCTTCCGGGGACCACCGGCACCCCCGCGTCCCGCATGCGGGCCCGCGCCGCCACCTTGTCGCCCATCTGCTGGATGACCCGCCAGGGCGGCCCGATCCACGTGAGCCCGGCTTCCTCGCAGGCGCGCGCGAAGCGCCAGCTCTCGGAGAGAAACCCGTAGCCGGGATGAACGGCGCGGGCGTCGGACGCGCGGGCCGCGGCGAGCAGTCGGTCGATGTCGAGATAGCTTTCGCGCGCGGGCGCGGGACCGATCTCGATGGCCGCGTCGGCGTCGGCGACGTGCGGCCAGGCCGCGTCGGCCTCGGAGTACACCGCGACGGCGCGCACCCCCAGGGCGCGGCAGGCTCGGATGATCCGGCGGGCGATCTCCCCGCGATTGGCGACGAGGACGCTCGCGAGCACGCGATCAGGCGGAGCGGGCGGTCTCGGCGCGGGCCACGTCGAGGGCATGGACGCGCCAGCCCGCCGGCCCCTCGGCCCAGCGCGCGGCCAGCGTCGCCGACCGCGTGGGGCCGTCCAGCCGTATCTTCACGAGGAGCTGACCGCCGATGCGGGCCACCGCGACCACCGCGTGGTCGGCGAATCGGGCCCCGCCCAGCATCGACTGCGCCGCCTCGTCCCAGAGCGTGGGATCGGCGAGCCACCCGCGCACGCTCGCGGCATCACGCGCCACCAGGGCGGCGCCCAGGCTCTCCACCGCGGCGCTCAGCGCCTCGGGGACGGGCCAGCGCGCCGGCCGGCTCTCGAGGCGGATGAACTCCTCGGCCTCGGCGAGCCCGTCGGGCGAGGTCACCGGAGGCGGCGGCGCCGGCATGCCTTCACCGGTGATACCGCCGGCGGCGGTCAGGAGCCCCTCCAGGCGGGCCTGCCAGGCCTCGGCGCGCGCCCGCGCCTCCGGCGTCCGCGCGAGGTGGACAAGGACCCGCTCGCCGCCGGCGATGTGGCGTCGCTCGTCCTCCGCGCACCGCGCGAGGATGCGCCGCGTGGGGGGCTCGTAGACCCCGTTGGCGCCGGCGAGCTGCCGCTCGTAGCAGGCCACGAGATGCGGCTTCAGGACGCGGTACACGCCGACCAGCCGCTCCACCGTGCGGTCGGGCGTCTCCGGCGACTCCAGCGCGTCCATGAAGGCGACCACGCCGGCGCTCCCGGGGCTGGACTCCTGCGCGTGAGCTCGCAGCTCGGGGAGGCGGCGGCCCAGGAGATCGGCGTGCTGGGCGTTGTCCCACACGTGACGCCCCATGAGGAGCTTGGCGGAGAGCTCGGGGGTCAGGGCGAGCCAGCCACCCAGCACGCGCATCATGCGCTCGGTGGCGTAGCGATAGCTGCGGACGAGGCGAGCCGACTGCTCGACGGAGTACGTGCCGTCCAGCGGGTACACGGGCTAGTAGACCTGGGAGCGCTGCGTGGTCTTGATCAGGCGCTCGATCTCCTCGTCGGTGAACCCGCCCAGCTGCCGCGCCTCGGTGGCGATGGAAATCAGCACCTCGTCGTGCGCCCCATCCTGCCGCACCCCGCCCAGGTTGAACCGCTCGTCGATGGTCTCCTGGAACTCGATGGCCTTCCGGCGCCGCTCGGGATCGCCCTCGGTGAGGCGGGTGAGCCACTTGGATCCCATGCGAACGTGGGTGATTTCGTCGGCGAGCACGAAGTCCACCGCGCGCTCGAGGATGGGGTCGTCGATCTTGCGGGCGATGTGCACGAGCTGATTGAACACGTCGCAGGCCAGGCCCTCGAGGCCACGGTTCACGCCGGCCACGCGGGCGGCGGCATCCTCCGCGCAGGCGCAGCGCCAGAGAATGGTGGTCTCGGGGAACTCGCCCACGTAGCCGTCCAGGTGCTCCAGCAGGCGGAGGTAGATCTCGAGGTGGCGCGACTCGTCCCAGACCTGGCGCGCCATGTCCAGGGTGAATTCCCACGGCGCATCGGGAAAGTCGTACACGCTGCGGCCGGCGCCCTCCATGGCCTGCATCTCGCCGACCATGATCCCGTGCACGCGCTCCTTGATGGACTCGCGCGTGCTCAGATCGGGGAACGGGGGGAGATGCTGCTCGATCTTGAGCTGGGCCACGTCGCGGGCGCGCATCCGGACAAACCGTTCCTCGCGGGCGAGCTTGTCGTAGGCGATGGGACGTTCCATGAACCCTCTCCGCACTGAATGAACGGCTGTTCAGTGGAGTGTAGCCCAAGGGCAGAGTGAAGGCAACGGGACGAGGCGCTGCGCGTCTACTTGGCGGGGCCGCGGGGGCCGCTGCGGCGGCGGCGGTGGCGGCCGAGCAGGCTCGCCGGGCGCACGGCGTTGCCGCCGAAGCGCTCGGTGAGCTGATCCAGCGCCCGCCCGAGGCGCTCCTGGCGGGCCGCGTCGGGCCCGAAGAGGGCGAGCTGTCCCTGCCCGGCGGCGCCCAGCCCGGAGACGGAAATGCCGATCAGGCGCACGAGCTGGGTGAGCCGCACCCGATCGAGCAGCCGGCACGCCTCCTGGAAGATGCGCAGGCCATCTTGCGTGGGCTCGGACGAGTGCGCGCGCGTGTACGTGGAGAAGTCGGCGAAGCGGATCTTGAGCGTCACCACGCGCCCGGCATAGCCCTCCGCCCGGAGCTCCCGCGCCACCCGGTCCGCCTGGGCCCGCAAGGTCGCGCGAAGCCGCTCGACGTCGGCGTGATCGACGTCGAAGGTCTCCTCGGCGCCCATTGATTTCGGCACGCCGAAGGGCTCCACCGGCCGGTCGTCCCACCCGCGGGCCAGCTCGGCCAGTCCGGGACCGTGGCGGCCGAAGCGCGCCTCGAGCGCCTCCGGCCCGAGCCGGGCGAGCTGGCCGATGGTCTGGATGCCGAGCGTGGCCAGCTCCTCCGCGGTCACGCGTCCCACGCCCCAGAGCCGCGATACCGGCAGCGGCGCGAGGAACGCCGCCTCGCGCCCCGGCTCCACGACGACGAGGCCGTCGGGCTTCTCGAGGTCGGACGCGACCTTGGCGAGAAACTTGTTGGGGGCGACGCCGACCGAGGCGGTGAGATCGAACTCGGCGCGGATGCGGGCCTTGATGTCGCGGGCGATGGCGGGCCCGTCGCCGCGGAGGGCGCGGCTGGCCGTCACGTCGAGAAAGGCCTCGTCGATGGACACGGGCTCGAGCAGCGGCGTCCACTGCGCGAGGACGCTCATGATGCGACGGGAGACGTCGACGTACTTGTCCATGTTCACGGGGAGATACACCGCGTCACGGCAGAGGCGATAGGCGCGACTGATCGGCATCGCGGAGTGAATGCCGTAGCGGCGGGCCTCGTAGGACGCGGCGGACACCACGCCGCGGCCGCCCGGCAGCGCGCCGACCACCACGGGGCGGCCGCGCAGCTCGGGCCGATCCCGCTGCTCGATGGACGCGTAGAAGGCGTCCATGTCCACGTGGAGCACGGTCCGGATCGCGGGCGCGACTCCGGGCATGGCGGGGTCAGCGGGCGCGGACGGTTGGGGCGGAGATGCGGCTCAGGCGCGCGCCGGCGCCTGACGGGCCTTCCACTTGTCGATGGACTTCTTCGAGAAGAGCCACTTTCCGTCCTGATTGAGGCACGGGATGCGGCGCTCGGCGGCCATGGCCGTGATGGTCTGCTCGTCCATCGAGAGATACTGCGAGCACTCCTGCACGCTCATCGTGTCCTTGGGAACCACACCGTCTCCTTTGGCCGCCGTCCCCGCCCCGAATCTACTGGGCGTCGCGGTCGCGGGTCGGCTGCTTCAACGCCTCCAGCTCGGCCTCGAGGGCGCGGATGCGGTCGAGCAGATGCTCCACCGTGCGCGCCAGCGGGTCGGGCAGGTCCACCTGGTTCAGATCGATCTCGCCGGACACGCGCCGACCGTCTCGATATGTTACCCGCCCCGGCACGCCGACGACAACCGAGTTCTCCGGTACTTCGCGCACGACCACCGACCCCGCGCCGATGCGGCTCCCCGCGCCGATGGTGAAGCCGCCGAGGATCTTGGCCCCCGCGCCCACCGTGACGTTGTCACCCAGGGTGGGATGCCGCTTCTCGCGACGCACACTGGTACCCCCGAGGGTCACGCCCTGGAGCAGGCTCACGTTCTCGCCCACCTCCGCGGTCTCGCCGATGACGATGCCCATGCCGTGGTCGATGAAGAGGCCCGGGCCCAGCTTGGCGGCGGGATGGATCTCGATGCCGGTGAGGAAGCGTCCCAGGTGCGAGACGAAGCGCGCGGTGGTGAGCCAGCCGCGATTCCACAGGCGGTGCGCCACCCGATGCGCCCAGATGGCGTGCACGCCCGGATAACAGAGCACGACCTCGAACGCCGAGCGGGCGGCGGGGTCGCGCTGGAGCACGGTTTGGACGTCCCGCTTCATCTCGTCGAACATGGCATCACTCCCCCGGCACCGGCGCTTGCCGGCCCGCCCGAGCCACCGCGTCGCGCGCGGCGGCCCGGATCGCCGCCGTCACCACCTGGGCGGCATGCACGCGGTCGGCGGGCAGCCCACCCACCGCGTCCTCCACACTGGCCTCGGCCAGCTCCGTCAGCTCCTCCACGCTCCGACCACGAATCAGCTCGGTCGCCGCGCTCGACGCGGCGATGGTCGGCCCGCAGCCGTAGGTCTGGAAGCGCGCCTCCTCGATGCGCCCCCCGCGCACCCGCAGGAAGACGCGGGCGAGGTCCATGCATTCCGCGTACTCGCTCTCGCCCACTCCGTCGGGATCGCGCATCATGCCCGCGTTGCGGGGATTGCGGAAGTGCTCGATGAGGGTCTGGGAGTAGCGCATTCAGCCCTTGAGCGGCGAGAGGCTGCGAAGCTTCCCCGCCAGCGGTTCCACGCTGTCGAGCACGTAGTCGATGTCCTCCGCGGTGGTGCTGCGCCCGAGCGAGCAGCGCACGGTGCCCATGGCCCAGTCCAGCGGGACCCCCATGGCGACGAGGACGTGAGAGGGCTCCACGTTGCCGGCGGTACAGGCGGATCCGGCCGAGACGCCGATGCCCTTGAGATCCAGGCCCAGCACGATCGATTCCGACTCGATGTGGCGGAAGCAGACATTGCAGGTGCCGGGCAGGCGCTCGGCGAGGTGCCCGTTCAGGCGCACCTCGGGCACTCGAGCCTGAAGTCCCTCCCACAGCCGATCGCGCAGCGCGCGGACGCGCGGCGCCTCCTCGGCCATGTCCCGGGCCCGCACCTCCACCGCCTTGCCGAGCCCCACGACCCCGGGGACGTTCTCGGTGCCCGCCCGGCGCCGCCGCTCGTGCTCGCCACCGTGCTGCACCGAGACCATCTTGGTGCCCTTCCGGATGTAGAGACCCGCCGCGCCCTTGGGCCCGTAGATCTTGTGGCTGGAGAAGGAGAACAGATCGATGCCGAGCGCGTCCAGATCCACTGGGATCTTGCCGAAGGTCTGTACCCCATCCACGTGGAACGGGATCCCCCGCTCGCGGGTGATGCGCCCGATGGCCCCAACCGGCTGAATGGTGCCGACCTCGGAGTTGGCGTGCATGATCGTCACCAGGATGGTGTCCGGGCGGATGGCCCGGCGCACATCGTCGGGATCCACCATGCCGTACCCGTCCACCGGCAGCACCGTCACCGTGAAGCCCTGGGCCTCCAGAGCGGAGCAGGTACGAAGCACCGCGTGGTGCTCCACCGCGGACGTGACGATGTGTCCGCGGCCGCGGGCCGCCGCGACGCCCTTGATGGCCATGTTGTCGGACTCGGTGCCCCCGGAGGTGAAGACGATCTCGTCCTTGCCCACCTGCAGAAAGCTCGCGACGCGCTCCCGGGCCACGTCCATGCCCTCGCGCGCCGCCCGGCCGAAGCTGTGGATGCTGGAGGGATTGCCGTAGCGCTCCGAGAAATAGGGAAGCATCGCCTCCAGGACCTCGGGGTGCACGGGAGTCGATGCGTTGTGATCGAGATACACGCGTCGGTTCATTGACCCTCCTCCATGGCGATGCTACGCTTGCTCCGCATGCAGCTCGCGGGGAAAAAGCTCGGTCTCATGCTGTCCACCGGGCCCGAGCACGCCAATCTCACCACCATGCTCGGGCTCTCGTCCGCCGCGCTCGACCGCGGCGCCCAGGTCTACCTCTATCTCATCGACGACGGCGTGGCCGCCGTGGAAGACGCCCGCGTCCAGGCCCTCGCCGACCGCGGCGCGCGCCTCTTCGTGTGCGCCTATGGCTGTCAGAAGCGCGGGCAGCCCCTGTCGGAGCGCGCCACCAACTGCGGGCTGGTGGTGCTCACCGATGTGATCAACGCCACCGACCGCTTCGTCGCCCTCAACTGATCCCGTGCCCGACGGCCAGGCGGTGCTCGTGGTGATCTCGGAGGATCCGCGCCGCTCCCACCGCGCCAACGAGGCGATGCGCATCGCGCTCGGGGTGGTCGCGGGTGAGAATCCCGTCACCGTGGTGCTCACCGGTCCCGCCGTCCACCTGCTCGACGAGGATACCGACGACCTCGTCGACGGCGACGACATCGCCAAGTTCCGCTCCGCGCTGAAGAAGCTGGGCATCCCGTTCCACGTGGAGGCGTCCGCGAAGCCGGCGGACCCCGACTGGAACGTCGAAGGGCACCCCGTCGTCCCGGTCACCGCGGAGGCCGTGGCCGAGCTGGCCCGCGGCGCGCGGCGATACCTCGTCTTCTGATGGCCCGCTATCTCCACCTCGTGGGAGCCGACGCGAATCCCCTCGCCGCCCCGGTCATCGCGCGCCCCGAGCCGGGCGCGGAGGTCACCGTCGTGCTCCTGGACGGAGGCGCGGCCCCCGCCCTGCCCGACGGCGCCCGCGTGCTCCGCTTCGGCCCAGACGTGGACTACGCCGCTCTCCTGGACTTGATCTTCGAAGCGGATCACGTCATCCACTGGTAGACGTCGAGTTTCGCGGTTCGTGTCCGCTCGCCTCGCCTTCGGCTGCAGCTCGCCCCCTCGCTCCGCTCGGGACCCCATCATGTTTCCGCTCGCCTCGCCTTCGGCTGCAGCTCGCCAATCATCGATCGCGGTACTCCTCGTGCCACTTCATCTGAATGGCCTCGAGGAGCCCCTCGCTGGAGGCCTTGGGATCGTCGTCGAAGTCCTCGAGCGCGACCACCCACTTGTGGAGGTCGGTGAAGCGGACGGTCAGCGGATCCGTCTCGGGATGCGCCTCCATCAGCGCGATGGCGATGTCCTCGGCGTCGCTCCACTTCATCGCCCGCTCCGCTTCATCGCCCGCTCCGCTTGCGGGCAGCCGTCGACGCGTACAGCTCTTCCATGTTCGCTCGCCTCGCCTTCGGCTGCGGCTCGCCAATCATTTGGGAATCTCCACGACGACGTCGCCCTTGACCACGGCCTGACAGCCCAGGCGCGAGTGGAGGGTCAGCCCCTCGGCCGTGTCCAGCCGGTCCTCCTCGTCCGCCTCCATGGGGGAGAGATTCTGCTCGCCCTCGCGGACGATGACGTGGCAGGTCGTGCACGCGCACGAGCCGCCGCAGTTGTGCTCGAGGTGGATGTCGTGGGCGAGCGCGATGTCCAGCAGCGAGCCCGGCTTGCCGTGGTCCGCCAGCGGGTACTTCTCGTCGTCGACCTCGACGGTCACGTCCTGGGGCAGAAAGGTCACCTTGTGCCTGGCCATCACGAAGACTCCAGGATCCGGTCGGCCCGCCGGGAGGCCAGAGCCCCCTTCAGCGCGGCGTCCATCATGGCCTCGGCCAGCCGCTCCGTGGCCTTGTTCAATTCGATGGTGCGCTCCTGGATCAGCGCGCGATCGTCGCCCGCGCGCGCGGCGCGCAGGACGGCGAGGGCGGCGCGGATCCGCTCCAGCTCCCCCGGCTCGGCGAGCTGCGCGCCCTGGGTGAGCGCGCGCTCGACGTGGTTGGCCACGGTGTCGGCCTCGCTGCGCGCCTCGATGAGGAGCCGGGCATGCACGTCCGCCTCGGCATGCTCGAAGGACTCGTCGACCATGCGCTCCACTTCGGCCTCGGTCAGCCCGTAGGTGGGACGCACCTCGATGGACGCTTCCTTGCCGGTCCGGAGCTCCTTCGCCCGCACCTGCAGGATACCGTTGGCGTCGATCAAGAAGGTCACCTCGATCTTGGGCATGCCCGCCGGCATCGGATCCACCCCGCGCAGCTCGAAGCGCGCCAGCGACCGGTTGTCCCGCGCCAGCTCGCGCTCGCCCTGCAGCACGTGGAGATCCACCACCGTCTGCCCGTCCACCGAGGTCGTGAACTGCTCCTTCGCCAACGTGGGAATGGTGGTATTGCGCGGGATCAGCACGCTCACGATGCCGCCCAGGGTCTCGATGCCGAGCGAGAGCGGCGTCACGTCGAGAAGCAGCATGTCGGTGATGCCACCGGCGAGGATCTGGGCCTGTACCGCCGCGCCCAGCGCCACCACCTCGTCCGGGTTGAGCTGGCTGTGCGGGGTCTTGCCGAACAGTTCCTCCACCCACCGGCGCACCAGGGGCACGCGCGTCGACCCTCCGACCAGGACCACCTCGTCGATCTGGTCCGGGGTGAGCCCCGCGTCCTTCAGCGCCGTCCGGCACGGACCCATGGTCCGCTCCACCAGGGGCGCGAGGCGCGCCTCGACGTCCTCTCTCGTGATGTCGCGGTGATAGGTGAACTCGGCGAACGGGATCGCCAGGTGCGTCCGCGCTTCGAAGGACAGGCGGCACTTCGCCGCCTCGGCCGCCAGCCGCAGCTCCTGGCGGGCCTCGGGGTCGGCGGAGAGATCGGCGTCGTGTGTCGCCCGGATGTCCTCGAGCAGCCAGTCCACCAGCGCTTGATCGAAGTCGTCGCCGCCGAGATGGGTGTTGCCGTTGGTGGCCAGGACCTCGAAGACACCGTCCTTGACCCGGAGAATGGACACGTCGAAGGTCCCGCCGCCCAGGTCATACACGGCGATGAGGCCCTGAGCGCGGCGCTGGAGCCCATAGGCCAGCGAGGCCGCGGTGGGCTCGTTCACGATGCGGACGACGTCGAGGCCGGCGATGCGCCCGGCGTCCTTGGTGGCCTGGCGCTGGCTGTCGTTGAAGTACGCGGGCACGGTGATCACCGCCCGCTCGATGGTCTCGCCCAGCGCGGCCTCCGCCCGCTGCTTGAGGGCCCGCAGCACCTGGGCGGACACCTCGGGCGGCGTCACCTCGCGATCGTCCACCCGGATACGCACGACCTCGGCGGCGGGGAGCACCGCGAAGGGCAGCCGCGGCAGCTCCTCCCGCACGTCGTCGTAGCCGCGCCCCATCAGCCGCTTCACCGAATAGATCGTCCGCGCGGGATGCCGGGCGAGTTGCCGGCGCGCCGGGTGGCCCACCAGCACGCCATCCGGTGTGTAGGCGACCACCGAGGGAAGGAGGGTGCGTCCGTCCGCGTCCGGAATCACCCGCGGGACGCCGTTGGCGTCCACGTAGGCAACCAGGCTGTTGGTGGTGCCGAGGTCAATGCCGACGATGCGAGACATGCTGATCCTGATCCTCTCCGAGGGCTTCACCGAGGTCGTCGATCACGGTACGCAGATAGGCGCGGGCGGCCAGGCGCTCCTTGAACCACGCGAGCAGCGGCCGGCGATCGGCGCCGGCATCGAGCGCGGCGTCCCACTCGCCCGCCCGCGCCACCAGGGCCGCCTCCTCGGCCTCCCGGCGGGCGGCCAGCCGCGTGCGCTCCTCCCGGAGGCGCGCCTTGGCAGCCTCGTCCATGCCTCCCGACCTCGCCTCCTCCAGCGCCTCCTGCACCTCGAGCATCTCCTCCAGGAGGTCGCGGGGTGCCTTCGGGCGCCCATCCGCCCCTTCCCGGGTGTCGCGGCCCTCTTCCAGCGCGATCAGGTACTCGACACGCGCCATGGGGTCGCGGAGCGCGCGATACGCGCGGTTCACCAGGGCCGAGCGCGCCAGGGTCTCCGCCTGGGCCGCATCGTCCGCCGCCTGATGGAAGTCCGGGTGATGGGCGCGGCTCAGCGAGTAGAAGCGCCGGCGCAAGGCCTCGCCGTCCACCGTGAGCTTCCGGGGCAACCCGAACACCGCGAAGTAGTCGTCCATGTCTCCTCGTCTCCTCGAAAAACACCAACGGGCCCGCGGCCGGGCCCGTTGGTCGTCCTCACCGGAGGGCCCGGCGCTATGCCGAGAACGAGGTCCCACAGCCGCAGGTCGATTTCGCCTGCGGGTTCACGAAGGTGAAGCCGCTCTGCAGCCCCTCGGTCACGAAGTCCAGCGTCGTGCCGTTGAGGTAGAGATAGCTCTTGGTGTCCACCACCACGGGGACGCCGTCGATGTCGAACTTCTTGTCGTGCTTGTCCACCTCGTTGTCGAATTCCAGCGAGTAGGACATGCCCGAGCAGCCGCCGCCCTTCACGCCCATGCGGAGGAACACCGGCCCCGACTGCTCCGCCATGAGCTTCTTGACCTGCTGGGCCGCCTTTTCCGTGAGTGCCACCGCCATGCGATCGTCGCCTCCGTTCCTGATGCCGTTGTTACGACGTGCTCGCGTCCGCTCCCGCTTCGGCTTTGTTCCACTTCTCCTTGTAGTCGGCGAGGGCAGCCTTGATGGCGTCCTCGGCGAGCACGGAGCAGTGGATCTTCACCGGGGGCAGCTTGAGCTCGTTCACGATATCGGTGTTCTTGATCTTGGCCGCATCGTCCACCGTCCTCCCCTTGAGCCACTCGGTGGCCAGGCTGGAGGACGCGATGGCGCTGCCGCAGCCGAAGGTCTTGAACTTGGCGTCCTCGATGACTCCGGTCTCGAGGTTCACCTTGATCTGGAGCTTCATGACGTCACCACACTCCGGCGCCCCCACGAGCCCCGTCCCCACCCCCGGGGTGTCCTTGCCGAAGGAGCCCACGTTGCGCGGGTTGTTGTAGTGGTCGACGACCTTCTCGCTATAGGCCATGAGTCCCGAGCCTCCCTATTCCGCCTTCCACTTGATGGTCTTGAGGTCCACGCCTTCCTTGGCCAGCTCGTAGAGCGGCGACATCTCACGCAGGCGCGTCACCACCTCCACGGTGCGGCGCGCCACGAAGTCCACCTCTTCCTCCGTGCTGAAGCGGTGCAGGCCGAAGCGGATGGACGAGTGCGCCAGCTCGGTGTCCACCCCCAGAGCCGAGATCACGTACGACGGCTCCAGCGTGGCCGAGGTGCACGCCGACCCCGAGGACAGGGCGACCTCCTTGTTGAGCCCCATCAGCACCGACTCGCCCTCCACGTAGGCGAAGGAGATGTTGAGGTTGTGAGGGAGGCGGCGCTCGGGATGGCCGTTGAGATAGGCCTCGTCCACCTTGGACAGGATCGCGTCCTGCAGGCGGTCCCGCAGGCCGGCCAGGCGCTTCCCCTCATCCGCCATCTCTTCCCGGGCGATGTCCGCGGCGCGGCCAAAGCCCACCGCCAGCGGCACCGGCACCGTCCCCGACCGCATCCCGCGCTCGTGCCCGCCGCCGTCGATCATGGGGGCTAGCCGCACCCGCGGATTCTTGCGGCGCACGTAGAGCGCGCCCACACCCTTGGGGCCGTAGAGCATGTGCGAGGTGCAGGAGAGGAGATCGATGCCCATGGCCTCCACGTCGACCGGCACCTTGCCCACCGCCTGGGTGGCGTCCCCGTGGAACACGATGCCCTTTTCCTTGGCCAGCTTGCCGATGGCGGCGGCGTCCTGGATGGTCCCGATCTCGTTGTTGGCGAGCATCACCGAGATGAGGACCGTCTTGTCGGTCAGCGCGGCGCGGATGGCCTCGGGATCCACGAGCCCGTCGGCTTTCACCGGGACGTAGGTGATCTCGAAGCCCTGCCGCTCCAGGCGCTTGCACACGTCCAGTCCCGCCCGCTGCTCGATGGCGGTGGTGACGATGTGATTGCCCTTCTCGCGGTACATCTCGGCCACGCCCTTGAGCGCGAGGTTGATGGACTCCGTCCCGCCGGAGGTGAACACCAGCTCCTTGGGATCCCGCGCCCCGATCAGCCGGCCGATCTCGCCTCTTGCGCGGTCCACCGCGCCCTCGGCCTCCCAGCCGAAGGGATGGTTGCGGCTGGCGGGGTGCCCGAACTTCTCGGTGAAGTACGGCAGCATCGCCTCCAGCACGCGCGGGTCCACCGGCGTGGTGGACTGGCTATCCATGAAGATGGGCAGCTTCAACGCCATCGCACTCGTCTCCTGATCGTCTCGTCCCGGTCAGCTCGCCGTGGTCAGCGCCCGCGCCGGGACAATCACGGTGTCCGGAACCGTCTCGTGCTGCGGCCCGGCCGACCCCAGCTCCGCCAGGGTCATCGTGTCGAGCAGCGAGCTGATGCTCGCCTGGATCTTCTGGACCGGCAGCCGGAGATTGCAGCGCGAGTACTGCGGGCAGTGATCGTCCACCATGCAGCTCACGATGCGCACGGGGCCTTCCAGCGCCCGCACCACCTGCCCCACCGTGATCTCGCGCCGGGGGCGGGCCAGCACGTAGCCCCCCTTGGGGCCGTTGTGCCCCACGATCAGCTTCCCCTTGGCGAGCCGCTGGAGGATCTTCGCCAGGAGCTCCGCCGGGATGTTGAACGCCTCGGCGATGCGCTTGGCGCTGACCGCCACGTCTTCAGGCTGGCTGGCGATGTAGTGAATCGCCATCAGGCCGTAGTCCGCGCGCTTGGTGAAGCGAAGCACCCTCCGCCCTCTCCCCTGGTTGCCTGTATCCGACTCTTTTTATCGGCGACCGTTCTAGTCGGAGTTTGCTCGCATCCCCTGGAAAAGTCAAGGGTCCGGGGATGCCTACGCCCAGACCTCACGCAGGCGGGCCGCCGCCGCTTCCGGGGGGGTATCCGTGATGTATATCCCCCCGACTCGCTTGAGCTTTCCAGGGTCCGGAACCACCCCGAGGTGCCAGTGATAGTCGTCGGCCAGGGTGGCCCACTCCCCCGCCAGGACCTTGGCGGCCCGATTCGGGGCCGAATAGAGCGTCATCTCAAAGGATGGGTCCCCGAGGGCCCGAGTGAGGGCGCGGAAGGACTGACCGAGGACGCGCGCGAGGTCGGCCACCAGGTCTCCGGACAGCGCGTCCTCGTACGCCGCGGCATGCTGCCGGGGAAGCACCCACATCTCGAACGGCGCGTGGGCGGCGTAGGGCACCACCACCACGAAGCGCTCGGTCTCGTGCACCACCCGCACGGCGTCCGCGAGCTCCTGGCGCACGATGTCGCAGTAGATGCAGCGGTGCTTGTACTGGTAATACTGCCGGGCCTCGTCGAGCTTGCGGCGGACCTCGTCGAAGATGATGGGGATGGCGGTGAGGCGCGAGTAGGGATGGGTGATACGCGAGCCGGGGATGCGGTGACGCCGCGTGACCAGGATGTCCCGGATGGCGAGATCGCGCTTGAGGTCGCGGATCCGCTCGCCCCACATCCACAGGACCTGCTGCCACTGGGCCTCCGGCATGGTGCCGGGGGTCTCGTCGTGACGGGGACTCTCGATGATGAGCTCGCCCGCGCCGCGCGGCGTGATCTTGTCGTAGAGGCCCACCCCCTCCCGGTCGAGGGGCAGCTCGATACGGAAATAGGGATCGGCCTCGGGGATCACCCGCACCGACCACGGTGAGGAGGCGCCGTCCTGGCGGTAGCTGGCGATCTCCTTCGGCGTGAAGCGCTCGTTCCCGGGGCAGAATGGACAGTCCGGTTGTGACGGCAGCGTGGGCACGGACGGGCGCACGAGCACCCACTGCCCGCGCGTCGGATCCTTGCGCATGTCGCTCATGGCGCCGGCCACGATAGAAGAAGTGGCGTGAGCAAGTCAACCGAGCGGCCCCTGCCGGAAACACGGCGCTGCGACGGGACCCGCGCTTCGGGTATCTTGAAAGGTGATCCGGGGAGGGATCCCATGACCGACAAGACCGTGGTGGTGTATTCGAGCCCGACCTGAGGGCCCTGCAAGGCGACGAAAGAGTTTCTTTCGTCTCAGGGGGTGGCGTTCCGCGACGTGAACGTGGCCGAGGATGCGGAGGCGCGCGCGGAGCTGGTGCGGCTCACCGGCCAGATGGCCATCCCGGTCATCGTCATCGGCGACGAGGTCGTGCGCGGGTTCGACAAGGCCCGGCTGAAGAGCCTGCTGGGCATCTGAGCCCGCAATCGGAGTCCCGCACCCGGTAAGGCCGACCGGGTAGCAGATATCCGGTGCTCCGGGTCGCGCGCCGAAGGCGCGCCGCGGGCGCCGAAACGGCGCGTCCGCCGCCGCGGATCGCCGGGCACGCTTCTTGTAGGCCCACTCGACGATGAGCTCCCTCGTCGGACCTCTCATGCGCTCGGGCCCGGTGCGGCGGCGGCTGCGCAGCCAGGAGACGGCGGCGGCGCGGCGGCGCTATCGACGCGCGCTCGTCACCCTCGGGCGGGCCGGCATTCCCTTCCTGGTGGGCGGCGCCTATGCCATGGAGCGCTACACCGGCATCGCGCGCTGGACGAAGGATCTCGATCTCTTCGTGCTGCCGCGGGACATCCGTGCCGCCCTCGCCGCCCTGGCGGCCGCGGGGTTTCGCACCGAGATGACCTTCCCGCACTGGCTCGCGAAGGCCTATCACCGGCGCGACTTCATCGACCTGATCTTCGGATCCGGCAACGGCCAGTGCCCGGTGGACGAGGAGTGGATCGACCACGGAGTTCCGGGGCAGGTGCTCGGCGTGCCCGTGCTCCTCTGCCCCCCGGAGGAGACGATCTGGACCAAGGCCTTCGTGGCCGAGCGCGAGCGCTACGATGGGGCGGACGTGGCCCACCTCGTCCGCGCCTGCCATGCCGAGCTGGACTGGGACCGTCTGCTCGCGCGCTTCGGGCGGCACTGGCGGCTGCTGCTGAGCCACCTCGCGCTGTTCGAGTTCATCTACCCCCACGAGCACGCGCCGGCGGCGCGTCGCATGGCGCGGGCTCTCGCCCGGCGGCTCGCCGAGGAAGACGTCCCCGCCGACGGGCCGCGACTCTGCCGGGGCACGCTGCTCTCCCGCGCGCAGTACCGGCCGGATATCACCCAGTGGGGCTACGCCGACGGCCGACTGATCCCGCACGGGACGATGACGGCGGAAGAGGTGGATGACTGGACGCGCGCCATCGAGGGGGAGGACCATGCGGATCGCGGCGGTCGGTGACGTCCACTGCACCACCGCGTCGAAGGGCGTGCTCGAGCCGCTCTTCACCGCGATGAGCCGCGCCGCCGACGTGATAGTGCTCGCCGGCGACCTCACGGATTCGGGAACGCCCGACGAGGCGACCGTGCTCGTGTCCGAGCTCCGGGCGGCCAGCTCCACGCCCATCCTGGCGGTGCTGGGCAATCACGACTTCGAGGTGGGGGCGCAGGATCAGGTCCGGGCCATCCTCGAGGGCGCGAACGTGAAGGTGCTGGACGGCACCTCGGCCGAGATCGACGGAGTGGGCTTCGCGGGAGTGAAGGGCCTGGGCGGCGGTTTCGGCGCCCGCGCGCTGCAGCCGTGGGGCGAGGACGTCATGAAGCGCTTCGTGCACGAGACGGTGGCGGAGGCGCTAAAGCTCGAGTCCGCGCTGGCCCGCCTGCGCGCGCCGGTTCGGGTGGCCGTCCTCCACTACGCGCCCATCCGCGAGACGGTGGAGGGCGAGCCGTCGGAGATCTTCGCCTTCCTCGGGTCGAGCCGGCTGGAGGAGCCGCTGGATCGCTACTCGGTGGCGGTCACCGTGCACGGGCACGCTCATCACGGCTCCCCGGAGGGGCGCACGCGCGGGGGTTCGCCCGTCTACAACGTATGCCTGCCGCTCCTGCGCGCGGCGGCGCCGGCCGATCCGCCCTTCCGTCTCATCGACCTCGGCGACATCCCGGGGGGAGCCGGTGACGGGACCCCCGCCGCGGCCGGAGCCGTTGCCCCCGACAGCACCGCGGGCTGAGGACGGCTAGTCCTTGTACTGGTTCTTGAGCTTGCGCAGGTGGAGCACCGCCACGTCCACCCAGTCCTTCTCGCTGGGCAGCGGGCCGGCGAGCTTGATGTAGCGCTCCCACAGCGTGATGGCCTCGCGCGGGTCCACCTTCTCGTAGACCAGGGCCATGTTGTAGAGCGCGCTGGTGTTCTTGTCGTCCTGCTCCACGACCTTCTTGTACTCGCCGATGGCGTCCTGGTAGAGGCCCTTCTCCTCGTAGACCTCGGCCAGGCCCATGCGGGCTTCCACGTAGCGCGGGTCGAGCTCGATCGCCTTCTTGTAGGAGTTCACCGCCTCGTAGTAGAGCTGCTTTTCACCGTAGTAGATCTTCCCCAGGCTCACGTGCACGCGGGGATTGAGGGGGTTGTTGTTGAGCGCCTTCTGGTAGGCATTCACCGCTCCGTCGATGTCCCCCTTCGCGGCGTTGGCGTCGCCGAGCCCCGCGTAGGCGTCGGCGTAGAACGGCCGCAGCTCGAGCGCCTTGGTGTAGGCCTCGATGGCCTGGTCGAAGAGGCGCCGTGGCGCAGTCAGGAACAAGTCACCCAGGGCCTTGTAGGGCTCCGGGTAGGTCGGGTCGAGCTGAGTCGAGGCCCGGAACTGCGCCGCCGCCTTCCAGCGATTGCCGAGGGTCTGGTGCACGGCTCCGAGCGCATACTGCGCGACCACGAACTGCGGGTCGAGCTCCACCGAGCGGCCGAGCAGCTCCACGGCGGTCTCGTTACCGTCCTGACCCCCACGGTTGGCGGCCATCTGCCCCTTGATGTAGGCCTCGTAGGCGCGCAGGGAGCTGGTCGGCGCCGCGTACTTCTGGAGTCGCGCCTGCTCGACGTCGGTGGGGCCGATCTTCATGGCGCGCGCGTAGGCGACGGGCAGCGCGCGCAGCCGCTCCATCAGCTTGCCCTCGGGGACGGCCACGGGATCCAGCGCGGTGCGCGCGACCCCGCCCCCGCTCAGCTCGACGAGGCGCGGCTGGATGGACAGCTCGCCGGCGGTCCGGCGCACCTCGCCGAAGACGGCGAGATCGGCGCCGAGCGACCGCGCCGCCGACTGCGCCGAGGGCTCGTCCCATGTCTCGGGCTGAGCGAGCGCGCGAAGCCGGCTACGGTCGATCTGTATCAGCGCCGGGAGCTGGATGAGGGACAGCCGGAGGCTCTCCGCCACCGCCTCGCCCAGCCACTGCTCCTCGCGCCCCAGCTCGAGCGGCGCGAACGGCAGCACCAAGACGCTGCGCGACTTCGCGGCGGCGGGCGCCGCGAAGAGCAGCAGCGCGCTCAGGAGCGCGCCGAGGGCGGACCAGCTAGACCGAATCCCGCGGAGAGGCATGTCCGGGTCCTCCTTGCCTCCGCAACCGCCGCAGCGAGCCGCCCAGCCGGCTGAAGATGCCAGGCCCGACGCGCCGCAAGGCGATTTCGGGGATCAGCATGACGGCCACGAGTCCGACGAGCCAGGGCCACAGATCGAGCGTCAGACGCGAGCGCCGCCGGGCCTGCAGGAAGGCATCCCGGGGCTGCGCGAGGACGCCGCCGCCCGTCAGTTCGGACAGCTCCCGCAAGAGATTCTCGTCCACCCCCAGCTCCTTGAACTCCTGGGAGTACGGTACCACCAACCCGGCGAGCTGGGACCCCACCATTTGCTCGCCGCGCCGCTGGGCCATGCCGACCAGGTACACGCCCTCGCGGTCCGCCTGGAAGCGGCCGCGGTAACGCCCGGGGCCGACCTGCTCGAGGTCTATCACGGTGCGCTGCTTGTTGGGCGATACCACGCCCACCTGCGAATCCAGGAAGTTGATGAACTCGCCCTTGGGATCCACGGCGTCCACCAGCACCTCGCCCGTCTCGTCCGTGCGCTGCACGGTGGCGACGGTGTCGCTGCGGGTGCCGGTGCGGAGGGTCCAGCGGACGAGCTGCGACCAGAACTTGTTGAAGCCGCCCCAGCGCATCCAGAGCACCGCCCACTTGGCCTTGGCGTCCGAGGTGAAGGCCGCGCTGCGCCCGAGGCCGTAGCGCCAGGTGGCGAGGAGCGGATCCTCCTGATGCGTCATCAGCACCATGTCCGCGGTGGGCTTGAGCGAGGTCGCGACGTAGCCGCCCAGCGGCGGGGCGTCCTTCCAGTCGATGTCCTGGATGGCCTCGTGCGCGGGCGAGCCCACCGTGGCCTTGAAGGGCTGCTCGATGAGCGACGCCTTGGAGGCGAGCTGGGTCTCCAGCGTGAAGATGCGCGGGATGGTGCTGTCGTCCTCGGTGTAGTAGAAGCGCCCGCGCCCCCACTTGGCGATGTCGAACATGAGCTGGGCGTCGGCGTCCTTGCCGATGGCGACCGAGGACACCGTGATCTTGTCCTTGGCCATGCGCCGGATCAGGCCCGCGAAGTCACCGCGCGTCATCTGCCCATCGGAGAGGAAGATCACGTGCTTGAGGAGCGCGGGCCGCTCGAACAGGACCTGGTACGACTCCTTGAGCGCGGGGTAGCCGTCCGTTCCGCCGCCCGCCTTGACGGTGGCGATGGAGTTGTGGATGGCCTGCTTGTCCTTGGCCGAGCGGACGGGCGAGTCCCAGATGAACTCGGTGTCCCAGCTCATCACCCCGACCTCGTTGCGCTCGTCGAGGAGATCCACCACCAGGTGGGAGGCCTCCTTGGCGATGTCGAGCTTGGTGACCTTGGAATCGGTAGTCATGGCCATGGACCCCGATCGGTCGATGGACAGCACCACCGCCAGGCTCGGGATCTCGAGCTTCTGCTTCACCTCCATGGTCACGGGCAGCGCTTCCTCGACTGGGGTGCGGTAGTAGCCGCCGAGCCCGAAGCTCTCCTCGCCGCCCAGCATGATGAGCCCGCCGCCCTGATCGCGGACGTATTCGCGGATGTTCTCCATCTGCTTCTTGGTCATCTTCAGCGACGACACGTTGGACAGGATGATGCCGTCGTACTTCTGGAGGCCGGCCGCCTCCTTGGGGATGCGATCGGCCTCGACGATCTCCACGTCCACGTGCTGGGCGCGCAGGGCCGCGGCGAGGGTCTGGGCCTGATTGCGGTCCTTCTCGGCCAGCAGCACGAGCGGCCGGCCCCGGACCACCACCGTGCCGACTGACCGATTGTTTTCATCGATCGTGTCACCTTCCACGTCGACGGCGGCCTGGTAGACGTGGATCCCGCTCTGCTCGAGCGACTGGCGGTACGTGTAGACGTTCTTGCCCGCGGACAGACGCACCACCTGCGAGCCGAGGAACTCGCCGTTGCGGTAGAGCGAGAGCCGCCCCTGCGTGTCCGCCTGGCTCCACGCCACCACCTTGGCCTGGAAGGGCTCGCCGAACTTCACCTCGGTGGGGAGCACCATCGACTCCACCACCACCTCCTGCTTGAAGTCGAGCGGCGCCGGGACGTAGTACACGTCCGCTCCCGCATCCTTGGCGGCCTGGGCCACCGCGAGGGCGTTGCCGGCGTTCTGCCGCCCGTCCGTCAGGAGCACGAAGCGGTTGGCGTGGCCGGGGGGCGCGGTGGCGAGAGCGAGCTGCAGGGCCTGGGCGAGGTTGGTGCCGCGCCCGCCGACCTGCACCTGCGGGCGATCGAGGCGTGGCGCGGGCCGCAGCGGCTGGTCCACCACCGCCTCCTGCCCGAACACGATGAGCCCCACCTGGTCCCCCGCCTGGAGCGACTGCGCGGCTTGGCCGGCGAAGCGGAACGCGTTCTCGCGCGCGGCCAGGCTCACGCTGTCCGACACGTCCAGGAGGAACAGAACGTTCAGGCGGTCCACCCAGCGCGGGATGGTGGGCCGCGCCAGGGCGATCACGAGCACCGCGAGCAGCGCGCACCGCAGCCCGAGCGCCCAGCGGTCGCCCGCCGTGAAGGGCAGGCCGAGGCGGCCGCCGGTCTGACGCCGCCAGTAGAGGACGCCCTCCAGCGCGAACACGAGCAGGGCGAACAGCACGAAGTAGGGCCAGATCTCGCGCTGCACGGGAACCGGCGGCACGTCGGGCCGCGCCCCTTCCACGAAGGCGGGCACCGGCCGGGGGGTGAGGTCGGACTCCTCCGCGCTGCTGATGTTGACCGCCACGCGCGTATCGCCCCGGGACGTCGCCACGCGATAGACACCCACCTCGTCCGTCTCCGTGAAGCTCGCGAGGCCGCGGGCCACCTGCGCGGACACCACGCGCCCCGACGGCGTGGTCACCGTCGCGCTGGTCACCCCGTGCTCGACGGGGAGGAGGATGGGCTTGCCGGTGGCGAGCTGAAGGCTCGACTGGTCCAGCCCCGCGGGGTGCAGCCACCGGAGGCTCTTGGAGAGCATCAGCGGGAAGGCCACCCGCAACGGGAAGTCCGTGCGGAAGAGGTCGAAGCCGAAGAACACCGCCTTGCGGTCGCGCTCTTCGAGGAGGTAGATCAGCGGGCCGCCCTGCGCCTCGACCAAGGTCTTCCCGGGCGCGACCGGGCGCACCCGCATCGCCTCCTCGATGGCGACCTTGGCGAAGTCGATCTGGCGCATGATGGGATGAGCGCGATCCCAGTCCATGATCACCGGCGACTCCAGCCGCCCCAGCACCTCGATGGGCACGTCGGAGGGCGCGGTGTTCACGAGCACGAAGCGCCCGTTGCCCAGGCGCGGCGGGCTGGCCCCGTCCACCACCACCACGTCGAAGCCTTGCATGCCACCCTGATAGGCGTCGGGCGTCCGCACCTCGAGCTTCACCTGGGGGTCGCTCCTGAGCACCTTCTCCAGGAACAGGTTGCCGGGGCTCACGAGCAGCACGGAGATGTCGCGGGGCGGCGGGATCACGGCGTGGGCGGTGTTGTCGCCCTCCAGGTCGTCCGTGACGTTGAGCCGCGCGCGCACCACCCCCCCGCCGGGATGGCTGAAGGGCAAGACCACCGCCCGGCGCACGTTGGGCTCGAGGGTGAGCGACTTCTCCGCGACGAGGTCCGAATCGAGGTGCAGGGTGAAGGACAGCGTCTGCGACTCTTCGGAGAAGTTCACCACCGACAGGAACGCCTGCGAGTCGAACGAGCCGAAGTAGTTCCGGCGGATGGCCAGGTTGGTGATGGCCACGTTCCGCCCGCGCTGTCCCACGCCCGTCCACCGCACCCGCACGTCGTCGCCCTGGCCCTTGACGGCGTCGGGATGCGCCCCGTCGGTGAAGACGTGGATCTCCGCGCGCGCGTCCGGACCCACCAGGGCCCGCGCCGTCCGGATGGCGTCGCCGAGCCGGTTGGGGAGGTCGTGGGCCTGGGCCGAGCGGAGCCCGCTCACCACGTGCTCGCGGTCGCGCGTGAAGGGGACCAGCACCCGGGGCTGGACGCCGGCCTCGATCACCATCACCTCGGCGCCCTCGCCGAGCCGGCCCACGAGCCCGAGCGCCTCTCGCTGGGCGCGGACGAAGCGCGACGGGGACACGTCGGTGGCCTTCATGGAGGCGGACGAGTCCAGCACCACCACCACGCGCTTGGCCCCGTAGCCGCTCACGGTGACGGTGGGCCGCGCCAGCGCGACGGTGAGGGCGAGGAGAGCCAGGATCTGCAGCAGCATGAGCGGGTCTCGCTGCAGCCGCTGGAAGAAGGCGGAGGCCTCGCGGTCGCGCAGCGAGGAATCCCACAGGAGGAGGCTGGACACCATCTGCGGGCGGCGACGGACCTTCAGGAAGTAGAGGAGCAGGAGCGGAACGGCCAGGCCCGCGAGCAGGAACGACAGCGGCGAGAGGAAGCTCATCCGACGAGGAATCCCTTCAGCTGGCGGAGCATGAATTCCTCCACCGGCATATCCGTGACCACCCGGTGATAACCGATCTCGTTGGCGCGGCAGAACCCCTCCGCGCGCTCCAGGAACTCGCGCAGGCGGCCGCGGTAGGTGCGCATCGCCTCCGCGTCGAGCGTGAGATCGCGGGTCTCGCCGGTCTCCGAGTCCTCGAGCCGGAGGTCGCCGCCCCAGGCGGGGTTCATGTCCTCGGCGGCCAGGAGGTGGATCACGTGGAGATCGTGCCGGTGCTCGAGGAGACTCTTGAGGCCGCGCTCGTAGCCGCCGGGATCCATGAGGTCGGAGATGAGGACGGCCAGGCCCGGCTCGCGGGTGCGCAGCCCCCACGCGCCGAGGGCCGGGTTGAGCGAGGTGCCGCCGGCCGGACGCACGCGCGAGAGATACTCCATGAGAGGCAGGATCTGGCTCCGCCCGCGGGACGGGCCCACGCCCTCGGAGAGCCGCTCCTCGCGCACCACCCCCACCCCGACGCGCTCGAGGTTGACGAGCCCCACGAAGCCGAGCCCGGCGGCGAGGCGCGCGCCGTAGTCGAGCTTCGACGGGCTTCCGAACGCCATCGAGGCGGAGGCGTCGAGCAGGAGGTTCAGGCAGAGATCTTCCTCGTCCACGAAGAGCTTCACGTAGAGGCGGTCGAGCCGGCCGTAGATGTTCCAGTCCACGTAGCGGAGATCGTCTCCGATCCCGTAGGGGCGGTAGTCGGAGAACTCCACGCTGATGCCCTTGCGGGGACTGCGGCGCTCGCCCTTGACCCGCCCGCGGAAGGCACGGCGCGAAAGCAGGGCGAGCCGCTCCAGCTGCGCCAGAAAGTCCGGCGAGAGCAGCTCCTGCCCCCGAGCCGCGGTGGGCACGCTACTTTTCGTCCAGCGACTGGAAGTACTGCTTGACCTGGCTCTGGTAGTCGCGGGGCACCTGCTCGCGCGCGATCGCCTCCTCCATCATCTTCCGGTACTGCCCCACCACCCCGAGGTACTGCAGGCGCGACGGCGTGTTGGCGCCGCGGCCGAGCAGATTAGTGTCCATGCCCTCCTTCTTGCCGCTCCGCGACTGACCCTCGACGCCCACGTCGAAAGGATTGGCGCGCAGCCGCTGGGTGGGGTCGCCCTTGGGGTTGCCGCTCTTGCCGCGGCCGGGGAACAGCCCCTCACCCTCGGGGAAGTCGCCCTCGTCGCCGGGCCCGGCGTTCTGCCCTCGCTGATTGCCCCGCTGACCACCGCGGCGCTCGTTCTCGCGCCCACCCTTGAGCCCCTTCCCGTCGCGACCCTGGTCTTCCATGCTGCGCAGCTTATTGAGGGCGCGCTCCATGGCCTCCATGGCCTTGTCGTTCTGCCCGCCCTCGAGCGCCTCCATCCCCTCATTGATGTCCCCGCTCCACGGCGATCCCTGCCCGCCGCCCTTGCGGCCGAGCTTTTCCATCTCGTTCAGCAGCTCGCGCATCTTCTCGGGGGAGAACTGATCGCCCTTCATCCCGCCGCTGCGCAGCTCCTTGGCGCGCTGGAACAGGGCCTTGTGCTGACCCTGGGTGAAGTCCTTCTGCAGATCGGGCAGCCGATCCACCTGCTCCAGCATGCGGATGCGCTCGTCGCCCTTCTTGAGGAAGGCGTTGAAGTCGGTGCTCTTGGCGCCCAGCGAGGTGTCCTTGAACACGGCGGCGAGATCCCCCGCCTGGGTGGGCCCGCCGCCGCCCTGCCGCGGGGCCATCGTGCGCTCCTGGAGATCGGCGCGCGGCAGGACATCGCGCTTGGCCGCGCGCGCCCGCTCGTCGGATTCGAGCTTGCCGGCCCGGTCGGCCGGCTTGGCCTCCTCCTCGTCCGTCTTCGCGGTGAAGTTGGGGAGGCTTCCGGTCGGGAGCGGGATGGGCGGGGCGAGGGCCAGCACCAGCCCCAGGGCCAGGGGGAGCGGCACGAACTTCGCCTCGCGCGGGAAGAGGCGGGGGATGACGCGCCGGCCGTCGCGCCGGTCCACCCGCGCCACCGTGTCGGCGACGAGGGCCTCCACGAGGGGCGTGCGCTCGGGGTGGTGAGCCCATTCGAGCGCGGTGGCGACGCGATCCTGGAAGCCGAAGCCGCGGTCGGCGAGCCGCGCCGCCTCGCCCGGCGTCACCCTCCGGACGTAGCCGCCGAGCCCCCCGGCCAGCGCACCGGCCAGGAGCAGGCCGCCCGCCAGGACGAAGGCGAGCGTGCCCAGCGACTCGCGGAAGATCAGGGGAGTCGCGCCGGCGATCGCGCCGACGAAGAGCCCTCGCAGCGCCCAGAACTCCGCTCGGCGCAGGCGCACCTCGCGCATGACTTGCCGGACCAGCCGCTCGAGAACATTGGAATCGGGCATCGCGGCGTCTCCCCCCTGTCGCTAGCGGACGAAAGCATCCTTTCCGGCGGTGCTCAGCGCCTCGGCGGCCTCCACGAGCTGACCGATGAGGGTGTCGGCGTCGACTCCTTCCGCCTCACCCTCGAAGTTGAGGATGATGCGGTGCCGCAGCGCCGGCGCGGCCAGGGCCCGGAGATCCTCCACACTCACGTTGTAGCGGCCCTCGGCGAGGGCGCGCACCTTCGCCCCCAGCACGAGCGCCTGGGCGCCTCGGGGGCTGGCGCCGTAGCGCACGAACCGGCGCGCCGCCTCCGGCGCGCGCTCCCACTGGGGATGGCTCGCGAGCACGATGAGCGAGGCCAGATCCCGGACGTGGGAGGCCAGGGGCACTTCCCGGACGAGCTCGCGGAAGGCGAGCACCTGAGGGCCCGTCATCACCCGCCGCACCTCCACCTCGCGCGGCCGCGTGGTGCGGTCGATGATCTGGGTGAGCTCCTCGAGGGCGGGGTACCGCACGCGCAGCTTGAAGACGAAGCGGTCGAGCTGCGCCTCGGGCAGTGGGTAGGTCCCTTCCATCTCGATCGGGTTTTGCGTGGCGAGCACGAAGAACGGCGACGGAAGCGGATGGGCGGCGCCGGACACGGTCACGTTGCCTTCCTGCATGCCTTCCAGCAGCGCCGACTGGGTCTTCGGCGTGGCCCGATTCACCTCGTCGGCGAGGAGGATGTGGCCGAAGACGGGCCCGCGCTGGAACTGGAAGTGCTTCCGACCCTCGGCGTCCTCCACGATGATGTTGGTGCCGATGATGTCGCCGGGCATGAGATCGGGGGTGAACTGGATGCGCGAAAACGTGAGGTCGAGGCACTCCGAGAGGGTCTTGATGAGGAGGGTCTTGCCCAGCCCCGGCACGCCCTCGAGCAGCACATGGCCGCCCGCGAAGAGCCCCAGCAGCACCTGATTGACCACTTCGTCGTGGCCCACGATGACCTTCTGCATCTCGGCGCGAAGCGCCCGAAACGCCTGGACGAAGGCCTCGACGCGCTGCTCCTGGGTCGCGGCCGGCTCGGAGGACTGGGCCATGAAGGGCGCTCCTTTTCCGGACTTTGCTTCGCTCCGGACATCAGGGATAGCGGATGAAACTTGCCCCATGATATGGGCCGGCGCACGACCCGTCAACCGATTGCGGCCGCAGGCCGTTCCCGGCGCCGCTCGGCACCCCTCCTGGGTGGCGCCGGGCCCGCGAACCGAGGGCAAGAAACCGCCCCCGGGGGCCACGCGGCCGGAAGCGATGACGCGGGAGGCCGCGTCAGAAGTGGTGGCGCCGGCCTTCCGAGGCTATGCTAAGGTGTTGGCCGCACCGGGCCGGCCGAGCTGGACACGGGGAACCCCCGTCAGGGAGCCGCATGCCGCATCAGCCGTCGAGCAACATGGAGTGCCGGGAGTGCATGGACCTCCTGTCCGACTATGTGGACGGCAGTCTCCCCAAGGACCAGGCCGAGCTGCTCGACTGGCATCTGGAGGGGTGTCCGGCCTGCGTGGCGTTCGTGAACACGTACAAGGGCACGGTCGACGCCGCCCGCCGCCTCCGCGAGACGAGGCTCCCGCCCGAGCTGCAGCAGAAGCTGGTCGCCTTCCTCAAGCGCTCGGCGCGCGCCTGACTCCGGCCCTCAGGCCGAGAGCTCCTTCGCCGTCATCCGGTAGCGGAACGTATCCGGGTCCAGGCTGTCCCGCCGCTCGCCGTTGACCTCCGCCTGGGGGTACATGAAGAAGCCCACCGGGTCTCCCACCGAGCCCGGCAGCCTGACGTCGTGGGCGTAGTTGTAGGCCAGCCAGTTCATCTCCCACCAGCCAAAGAGCTTCGCGCGGGCCCGCTGGGCGGCGGGATCGGTGAGCGAGATGCCGCCGCGCTCCTCCAGCACCACCTTGCGGACATCGGCGGGATCCACCGGCACCCACCCGAAGCCCGCGAGGAAGGACTCCGCGCGGCAGTGCTGGGCGCGGGTGATGTCCCCGCTCTTGCCGAGGCTCTTGAACTCCGAGGAGTCCGCCACCCGCACGCCGTAGACGTCCCGCGAGGGAATGCCCACCGCCCGGGCCAGGCCCACGTAGAGGGCGTTGAGATCGGCGCACTTGCCGCTGAGATTGCCCGACTCCAGCATGGCGCGAATGTCGCCCACCCCGCAGCCGCGCACCTTCGGGTCGCGGAACGTGCTGTCCACGATCCACTCGTAGATGGCCCGCGACTTGTCGATGTCGGACTTCCGGCCCCGGGTGATGTCGCGCGCCGTCCGGGCCACGATGCCGTCGGTGGGCATGAGGCGGGTGGGCTCGAGGTAGCGCGCGAGCACCCGCTTGTCCTCGCGCGCGTCCCCGGGCTTGCTGAGGTCGACGGCGCGGTCACGCGTGGCGAAGCGCATCACGACCTCGACCACCGGCGCCGGCTCCCCGGGCTCCCACTCCACGGTCAGGATCGACGCTCCGTACCTGTCGTCGCGCGCCGTGCGCGCCGACTTCGGGTTGCCCGTCCACGTCCGACCGAGATTCTTGAAGTAGTCGGTATCGGGGGCGAGCGCCAGCGGGATCCATGCCCGCACCGGCCCCGCGGGGTCGACGATCTCCGCCCGGGTGGTCACCTCGAACGCGCGCCACCTGGTGGTATCGGGAGCTGCCTGAGCGAGCGCAGCGAGCGGGCGTGCCGCCAGCGTGGTCGCGGAGAGCCCGAGTCCGGCGGTCAAGAACGCGCGTCGCTCCATCGAAGGGGTCTCCCTTGAGACGATCGGTCCGGTCGTGGGCCGATCGGCGTGGTGGGTTCGGGTACGGTTGATGGTACGGGGCCGGCGAGGCAAGTCAAATCGGCTGTTTCGATGGGGAGCCGGAGGCCGTATCGGGGAGCTCTATCGCCCCCATTCGCGAGCGTGAACGCTCAGGCGGGATTCGCCTCCACGAAGAGCCGGAATGCCTCCGCCACCGGCGAGCGGCTCCGCTCCTTGTGCGTCACCACGTGGAAGGATCGCGTGATGGGGAGATCGCGGATGCGCAGTCGGGCGAGCGCGCCCTGTCGGGCCTCCTCCTCCACGGCGATGCGCGAGATGACGGTGACGCCGAGGCCCGCCTTCACCGCCTGCTTGATGGCCTGACTCGAGCCGATCTCGCCCACGATGCGCAGCGAGCCCAGGTCGATGCCCGCACGCTCGAGCGCCGCCTCCAGCGCCGCCCGCGTGCCCGAGCCGCGCTCGCGGATGAGCAGCGGCTCGCCGGCGAGCTCCTCGAGCGTGATCTCATCGCGGCCCTGCCAGCGATGCCCCGCGGGGACCACCACGACCTCCTCGTCGGGCATCAGCTCGCGGTACTCGAGCCCCCGCTGCGGGAGCCTCGCGCCGACCACCGCGACCTCCACGCGGCCCTCGGAGATCCAGTCGACCACCACCTGGCTGTCGCCGATCACCAGCGTGGTGGACACCTCGGGGAACTTTTCGCGGAAGCGGCCGAGCATGGGGGGAAGAATGTACTCCCCGGGAATCGTGCTGCCCCCGACCACGAGCTCCCCACGCATCCGACCCTGGAAGCCCTCCAGCGTCTGTCGGGCCTCGCGCGCCAGCGCGAGCATGCGCTGGGCGTAGCCGAGGAGCAGCTGCCCCGCCCGGGTCGTCCCCGTGCCACGGCCGAGGCGGTCCAGGAGACGCACCCCCAGCTCGTCCTCGAGGGCGCGGATGTGCTCGGAGACGGTGGGCTGCGTGAGATGGAGGGCCTCGGCGGCGCGCGAGAAGGAGCCGAGCTCGGCGACCTTGGCGAAGATCTCGAGCTGCCGGAGATCCATGGCGCCGAAGTATAGGGACGAGCGCCGGGCCTGTCCAGCGCGCCCGTGCTAGTCGAGCAGGCTCTCGGCCGCCTCCATCAAACTCTCCGCGAGCGTGGGATGCGCGTGGATGGTGAGGGCCAGGTCCTCGACGGTCAGCGCGTTCTCCACCGCCAGTGCCGCCTCACCGATCAGCTCGCCCGCGCCGGGGCCGACGATGCCGACGCCGAGCAGCCGGCCCGAGACGGCATCCGCCACGAGCTTGGTGAGACCATCGGAGCGTCCCAGGGTGGCCGCGCGGCCCGAGGCCGCCCAGCTGAACTTCGCGACCTTCACCTCGTGGCCGGCCGCGCGCGCCTCGGCCTCGGAGCGCCCGCACCACGCGATCTCGGGATCGGTGAAGACGACCGCCGGCACGGCGAGGTTGTCGAACGCGGCGGAACGGCCCGCCACGACCTCGGCGGCGACCTTGGCCTGGCGCATGGCGCGATGGGCGAGCATGGGCTCGCCGGTCACGTCGCCCACCGCCAGGATGTGGGGATCCGCGGTGCGGCACTGGGCGTCAACCGGGATGTGGCCGCGCGCGTCCGGCCGGACGCGCGTGCTCTCCAGCCCAAGCCCGCCGCTCACGGGCGCGCGACCCACCGCCACCAGCACGCGGTCGAAGCGCTCGGGGGCGCGCCCCTCGAGCGTCGCCTCCACGCCGCCGCCCGCCTCGCGCAGCGACGCCACGCGGACGCCGAGATGGATCGCCGCGAAGGCCCGCTCCACCCGCCGGGCCAGCGGCTGCACGAGATCGCGGTCCGCGCCGGGCAGGAGCCCGTCGGTCATCTCCACCAGGGTGACCCGGCTCCCCAGGGCCGCGTACACCTGGCCCAGCTCGAGCCCGATGTACCCACCGCCCACCACGAGAAGCCGCTCGGGCACGTCGGGCAGCTCAAGCGCCGCCGTCGAGTCCATGACGCGCTCGCTTGGCGCCTCGGCGCCGGGCAGCGGGCGCGGCACCGAGCCGGTGGCGAGGATGGCGTGGCCGAACCGGATCTTCCGCGGGGTCTCCCCTTCCACGCGCAGCTCGCGCGAGCCCTCGAGCACCGCGCGGCCCGCGACCACCTCGACCTTCTTGCCGCGCGCCACCGACGCGAGGCCGCGCGCGAGCTTGCCGATCACGCGCTCGCTCTTCCACTTGCGCAGGGGGTCGAGCGAGATCCTCGGCTCGCCGAACTCGATGCCGAGCTCGCGCGCGTGCGCGGCCTCGTCCACGAGGCGGGCGGCGTGGAGCAGCGCCTTGGACGGGATGCAGCCCTCGAAGAGGCAGGCCCCGCCCAGCCGCGCCGCCGCGTCCACCACCACCGTCTCGAGCCCGAGATCGGCGCAGCGGAACGCCGCGGAGTAGCCGCCGGGGCCGCCGCCCACGACGACCACGTCGACCTCCTGGACGTAGTCGCCCATCACCATGGCGCCGGTCCCGGCATGCGCGGCCTCAGAGGCCCAGGAGCAGCCGCCCGGGATTCTCGAGCAGCGCGACCACGTCGGCGGCGAAGCGAGCGCCATCGGCGCCGTCGGCCACGCGGTGGTCGAAGGTGAGCGTGAGCGGCAGGAGCAGGCGCGGCACCACCTGCGCGTCTCGCACTACCGGCTCCATGCGTCCGCGCGCCACCGCGAGGATGGCGACCTCCGGGTAGTTGATGATGGGGATGGCGCCGGTGCCGCCGAGCGCGCCGATATTGGTCAGGGTGCAGGTACCGCCGCGGAGGTCGTCGAGCGAGGCCTTGCCGTCGCGGACCCGCTGCGCGAGCGCGGCGAGCTCCCGCGCGATGTCGAGGATCCCCTTCCGGTCCACGTCCCGCAGCACGGGGACGATCAACCCCCGGTCGGTGGCGACGGCCACGCCGAGATGCACGTAACGCTTGAGCACCAGCTCTCCCGCCGCCGGATCGAGGCTGGCGTTGAACTGCGGATGCTTGCCCAGCGCGGTGGCGAGGGCCTTGAGGAGGAAGGACGTCAGGGTGAGATAGATACCCTGCGCGCGTGCCGCCTCGAAGCCGCCCCGCACGATGCCCTCGAGCTCGGTGATGTCGGCACGGTCGAAGTGGGTGACGTGGGGGATCAGGGTCGCCGACACGGTCATGCGCTCGGCGATGGTCCGGCGCAGGTGCGACAGCGGCACGCGCTCGATCGGGCCCCACTGCTCGAAGCGCGGGAGGGCCGGCGGTTCGAGCCCGATGGCGGCCAGCGGCTTGGCCGGGCCCGTGGCCTCGGCGGGCCGCGCGGCC